>NZ_JASSPL010000018.1:0-70284 GCF_030264805.1 Cobetia sp. LC6
ACCGCTTAGCGCCGATGGTAGTGTGGAGTTTCTCCATGTGAGAGTAGGTCATCGTCAGGCACTTATACTGAACCGCCCCTGTAGCCTTGCTGCAGGGGCGGTTCTCTTTGTGGTGAGAAAAATTGCGCACGGCAAGAGGCGTACGCGCTTCGCGAGGTGCCTGTCGCGCCCATGATGACGGCCTGAGCGTTGTCACAGCCCCATCACGTACATGCACGCTTGTAGAAGGCAGAGGCGAGAGGCTAGACTCCCGAGCCTTCTGTATTGGAGATGATGATGCAACCTCAAGAACTGTTGCTGTATTGCCGCCCTGGCTTCGAGGCCGACCTGGCCGCAGAAGTCAGCGAGAAAGCGGCGTATATCGGCACGCCGGGTTATCCGATTGCGGCCCGCGACAGTGGCTTCGTGCGTTATGTGGTGACGAGTGATGAGCCCGCCAACGCCCTGCATCGTGACATGCCGCTACAGGCGTTGGTCTTCGCTCGTCAGACCCTGGTGGCACTGGAGCCACTGGTCGGCATGTCGCGGGAGAATCGTGTCTCGCCGATTCTGCAGCAGGTGGTCGACGCCGGCTGGAGCTTCGAGGAGATCCGCCACGAGATGCCGGATACCAATGATGGCAAGGCGCTATCGGGGCTGGGCAAGGCCGTCGGTCGCCCGCTGGAGTCCGCGCTCAAGAAGCGGGGCGCCCTGCGCCGCAAGGCCGGTGGTCGGGCGTTGCACGTCTTCTGGACGGATGGCGATGAAGTCCAGCTGGGCATGAGCTTCCCGGGTAACCGCAGCGAATATGCCAATGGCATTCGTCACCTGCGTTCGCCGAGTCGTGCGCCCAGCCGTTCCACGCTCAAGCTGGAAGAGGCGTGGCACGAATTCGTGCCGCGCGATCAGTGGGAGCGTCGCATCGCCACTGGCATGCAGGCAGCGGATCTTGGTGCCGCCCCGGGTGGCTGGACCTTCCAGCTGGTCGAGAAGGGCATGTTCGTGTTCGCGATCGACAACGGTCCGATGAACAAGGACCTGATGGCGACAGGGCAGGTCGAGCATCTCAAGGAAGATGGTTTCACCTGGGAGCCGCCGCTGCGTCTGGATTGGCTGGTCTGCGATATCGTCGACAAGCCGATTCGTGTGACCGAGATGGTCGAGCGCTGGCTGAAGAAGCGCTGGTGCAACGAGGCCGTCTTCAATCTCAAGCTGCCGATGAAGCAGCGCTGGAAGGAAGTCTCTCGCTGCCTCGACTATCTGGCCGCCAGTCTCGAGCGCTCCAACGTCGGTGCCGAGATTCGCTGTCGTCATCTGTATCACGACCGTGAAGAGGTTACTGTGCACGTGCGTATCACGCACTGATTGGCTGTAGGCTCGATCAGCACGCACGGGCGGCATGCCCCATACAAGAACCCCACGGCCAGTACAGGCCGTGGGGTTCTTGTATGGGGATGGGGGCGCCTGCTGCCTTCGCTCGCCGGAGAGGCGCGTTCAGGTATGCTCCAGCAGGATTATCCGCTCCGGTTGGGATAGCATGGGCGCCAGGCGCGCCATCATGCGATTTCTGGCCGGGCTGACCGACCATTCCTGCCACGCTCGCGCATCGCGCCATGAGGTGATCAGGATGCGGTGGCCCGCGCGGCCGGTTTCCATCAGGTTCTCGCCCGAGATGAAGCCCGGGACATGCGTAGCCTCGCGTACGACTTCACGCGAGGCCTGTTCGTAATCCTGTTCCAGTCCCGGCATGATATGCCGTTCGATCAGAACCTTGATCATGCCTGTCTCCCCTTTTTTGTACGTGCCGCCAGCCAGGGCGGCAGGATTGTCAGGAGTCTTCGATGACCGATATCACATTGCCCGAGGCCGATGCCGAGCTGGAAACCAGTGGTCTGTATTGCCCGGAGCCTATCATGATGCTGCACAACAAGGTGCGTGAGCTTGCCTCGGGTGACCTGTTGCGGGTGGTGGCGACCGACCCTGCCACCACCCGTGATGTGCCCAAGTTCTGCGCCTTTCTTGGCCACACCCTGGAACTGAGCCACGAGACGCCGGAACAGTTCCTGTATTACATCCGCATCAGTTGAGGCCTGTCCGCACCGCTGAGTCGTGGGTCATGGCTGATCCTCAGGCTTCGCGGTCATGGACCTCGACGCAGACCTGGTCGCTCTCGCCGGTCATCATCAGCGCGAGAGCCTCCAGCGTCGCCGGGTCCTGCTCGCGAATCTGATTGGCGATGGCGCGCTGGAAGAAATAGACCACATCATGCCGACTGCGCCCCGGGTACAGGCAGTCGTCGCCGGCCAGCACCGGTGTCTGGGTGACGCGAGTTTCATCGACCAGCAAGGCCTCGATGTTGCCATCGCTGTAGAGACGCCAACCGAAGACCTGCTTGAGCTGCCACTGTGACTCGCCGTTGGTCATGCACAGCGCATGGGTACCCAGCGTGTCCGGCAGTTGCTGCAGCAGTGTCGTCCTGTCCGAGACTTCATAGTCGTAATAGGCCGCGGCATGTTCGAGCTCGAACACCTTGTGGTCAGGCGCCAGCATGAAGACTTCGTCGGTTTCCGGGTCGCGATAGCCGACGAAATGCCCCTGTTGCGGGTCTTCCAGCTCGTGGCAGGGCATCAGGCCCTCCATCCACGGCACCATGCCGACGACTTCACCATCCTCGCGTAGCCCCCAGGCCAGTACCGGAATGCTGTAATAGCTGTCCGGGTCGCTGTCGAGCTGATAGAGCATTTCCAACCCGTCGTGTTCCGGCGCCAGCCGGAGAATACGACGTCGTGCACGCATCCTGTCACGCATGACACTCAGGTCGATGACCTTGGCGGAGCGGGGGGAAGAAACTGGTACGCCCATGACGAACCCTCCTCAGCAGCTTGTCGATCGTCCTCGGCGTGTGCTGGTGCGTTCTCTCGCTTCTGCCATGTGTGTCGTCAGCGAGAGAGCACTGCCTTGAATAACCATTAGCACAGCCAGCGCCTTGACGGTAACCCCTCCTTGGACGAAATGACCGTCTATCGGCTTTGTCGTGTTTAAACGCAAAAGCCCCGCGTCACCTTGTCGGGTGTCGCGGGGCTTTCTCATCAAGGCGTTTCAGGTGGCTGTCAGACCAGTCTCCTGGCTGAGATGCGCACGTTATTTGCCAGGCGTCACTGACTCGCCAATACCTCGTCACGTACGCCACGGCGCGCGATGATCCACAGGCGCCAGCCCAGCAGCAGCGCTGCCACGGTCAGGCCTGCCACCATGCCGATCCAGTAGCCATAGACGCCCATCTGTTCGATGGGCCAGGGCGAGATCGGGAAGGCCTCACTGCCGACACCCAGCAGGTGTCCGCCTCCCAGCCCGACCACCCAGTAGGCGAACATGGTGATCAGCATGATGATGCGCGTGTCCTTGAAACCGCGCAGTGCGCCTGCCATGGCGACCTGCAGAGAGTCCGAGACCTGATAGAGCATCGCCAGGGTGATCAGCGACATGGCCAGGGCCTGGACCTTGAGGTTGCTGGTGTAGAGCGCCACGGCCGGCTCGGCCAGTACCCAGATCACGATGTCATTCACCAGCGCCACTACCAACGAGAAGGCCACGCCATTCCAGGCCACAAAACGTGCTTCACGCATGTCACCACGGCCGATGGTGTGGCCGACGCGCACGGTCAGGGCCATCGCCATCGACAGCGGCAGCATGAACAGCAGCGAGGTGAAGTTGAGCGCGACCTGGTGGGCCGCAACCTTGATCTCGCCGAAGCTGGCCACGAACAGGGCGATGACCGTGAACAGCGTGACCTCGAAGAAGATCGCGATACCGATCGGCAGGCCGACCTTGAGCAGTTCGCCCATCTGCTTGAAATGGGGGGCGCTGGGCTGGCACCACAACGCCACGGCGTGATACGCGCTGCTGTAACGCGTGTAGGCGAACATGCTCAGGCACATGATCCACATCGCAAGGCCGGTGGCGATACCGCAGCCGGCGGCGCCCATGGCCGGAATGTCGCCCAGCAGTCCCGGCAGGGTGATTCCCAGCAGGTCATCCACGCCCGCAGAACCGTAGATCAGCACGTAATTGAGCGGGACGTTCGATATCAGGCCGATCAGACTGATGATCAGTGCCGGGCGGGTATGGTTCATACCGTCCGAGTAGGCGCGCAGAACCTGATAGAAGGCTGCGCCCGGCATGCCCCAGGCAATGGCCATCAGGTAGAGAGTCGCCTGCTCTGCCACGGCCTCAGGCACTTCCATCAGCGTGAAGATCGGCGCGGCCAGATACCACAGCGCAAGCCCGGACAGGCTGCCGAGTACCAGCGAGATCCACAGCGATTGATGCACGTTGCCACGTACCTCACCGCTGCGATTGCCCCCCATCAATTGCGCGACTACCGGTGTCAGGCCCATCAGGGTGCCCGCCATCAGCAGCAGCAGGGGCACCCACAGGCTGGAGCCCACCGACACGGCTGCCAGGTCCGTGGCTGAGGAACGTCCCGTCATCAGTACGTCCACGGCACTCATGCCTGCCTGAGCCAGCTGCGCGCCACATATCGGCAGCGCCAGAGTGACCAGGCGTGAGGTTTCCGCTCTGACGCGGGGAATCAGTGGCGGAGGCGGAGAACCGGGGGCCGTCTGAGGCATGGAGGAGGGGGATGGGTCGGCGGGGGGCACGGCAGGCTCCTGCTAGTAATCGAGAATCATTCTTGCTTGGCGCGCCATCCTAGCAGATAAGCAGGTTTCATGAACGCAAGCTGATGAATTATCACGGCTATGAGTGACACTGTCAGCTGAAATGACGCGCTATAGGCTTGCCACGTACAATGAGCCATCCGGCAGAGCAGGTTTTCCTGCCGCCATCGAATGCTCCCACACTGCCAGCGCTTGCCGAGAATTGCCGTGTCGTCCCATGAGTCCCTAACTGCTGTCCATTCCTCTGATTCCGCCTGCGGGAGCCCTCGTCGTGCGCATGACCTCGCCACCTTGATGGCGTTGTTCGACGGCCTGTTCGGTGGCACCTTCAATACCTTGCTGCGCTGTGATCCCGAGGAGCCGCTCTATCTTCCGGCCGGCATGCAGGGAGAAGGCAGGCGAGTCCCGGAATCAGAACTTGGCTATCACCGTGTCTATCTGGCACGTGGCTTCTTTTCCAGCGCACTGCATGAGATCAGCCATTGGTGCATCGCAGGCGCCAGACGGCGGCTCGAGGAAGATTACGGCTACTGGTATGCACCGGATGGCCGCGACGCCGAGCAGCAGCGCGCCTTCGAAAGTGTCGAGGTTGCCCCCCAGGCGCTGGAGCTGCTTTTCCACCGGGCGGTGGGCAAGCCGTTTCATGTCAGCGTCGACAATCTTGAGCTGGAGGTGGATCGAGACGCCTTCACGCAACGTGTGATGCAGCGTGCCTCCGATGTCGAGCAGCGCGGCCTGCCCGCACGTGCCGCTGCCTTCCGCCATGCACTCGCCGGTGTCTGGCAGCAGGGGATGCCGCTTGAGCAGGCCATCGCCCATGCCATGCCCCTGTTGCCTGCAGTGGGCGAGGACGGCCGGCTGGAGTGAAGCCTTCCTGTGCATGGCAGGCAGCAGTGTCGTCGCTGGCTGGGCTTGCCTCCCGGAACCCGCCTCCTGAAGCGGGATTGCATTATCTGCAAATCAGCGTTGCACTCACGTTGCAGGCGTCAGCGCTTTGTGATTAGAATGATTCGCATTGACACAATGGTTCCGCTTCTACTGGCCTGCAGGTCTGCCCATGGCAGTCCTCGTCAGGACAGGACACCTTGAACAGGGGTATTCGATGACTGCTGTATCCATGATTTCTGCATCCTCCGCTCGCAAGCTGTTGTTGAGTGCGCTGGTCGGCGTGACGGCTGTCACGACCATGCCGGCGCAAGCCCAGGAAGAGGTGAACGTCTACTCCTATCGTCAGGCCTATCTGATCGAGCCGTTTCTCAAGGAGTTCACCGAGGAGACCGGCGTCAAGGTCAACGTGGTATTCGCCAAGCAAGGTCTGGCCGAGCGTCTCAAGCGTGAAGGTCGCAACACGCCGGCTGACGTCCTGCTGACGGTGGATATCGGTCGCCTGCAGGAATTGGTCGACGAAGAGCTGGTCAAGAGCGTCAATGACGACGTCATCGAAGCCAACCTGCCCGAGCAGTATCACGGCCCTGACAACCAGTGGTTCGGTATCACCACCCGTGCACGCGTGCTCTACACCAGTGTCGATCGCCTCGAGGCCGGTCAGGTCGCAAGCTATGACGACCTGGCGGATCCGAGCCTCAAGGGCCGTGTCTGTTCACGAGCCGGTGATCACCCCTACAACGTGGCATTGATCGCCTCGCGTATCGCCCACAACGGCGAGGAAGCGACCCGCGAATGGCTGGAAGGCTTCAAGGACAACCTGGCGCGCAAGCCGCAGGGCGGGGACCGCGATCAGATCAAGGCGATTCGTGACAACGTCTGTGACGTGGCCATCGGCAACAGCTACTACTACGGCAAGATGCTCGACAATGACGAGCAGCGTCCGTGGGCCGAGAAGGCACGCATCGAATTCCCGGACCAGAACGGTGTCGGTACGCACATGAACATCTCCGGCATGGCGATGACCAAGTATGCGCCGCACGAAGAGAATGCGCTCAAGCTGATGCGCTTCTTGACCGAGAAGACCGCCCAGCACATGTATGCCGAGGTCAATTTCGAGTATCCGGCCAACCCGGCTGCCGAAAGCTCGGAGCTGCTGACGTCCTGGGGCGAGTTCAAGCAGGATGACCTCTCGCTGACCGAGGTCGCCAAATACCGCAAGCGTGCTGCTCAGATGGTCAATGAAGTCGGCTTCAACCAGTAACGGCACTCACCGCTGGCATGAGCCATCGGGTGGGATGTCATGAACGAAGAGGGGCTGTCGCGATGCGACAGCCCCTCTTCGTTTGAGTGAACAATGTAAAATAGACGCAATTGCAGTTGGCAGGTCAGTGAGGAAGAACAGATGACGCAAGGCAAGCGGCTGTTGGCAAAGCGAGGTGCGAGCCTTGAAGAGGAAGCCTGCACGGCAACCAGCGCGACGGAGCTCGCCCTGGAACACGCGACTCACGGCACGTCATTCGACGAAGATGCGGCGATAAGACGCCGTCAGCGGCGTCTGGGCACGCACATGGGGTGGTTCGCGACGGCCTGGGGGGTCGCCGCGCTGGTGGTGATGCCGGTGCTGGCCGTCATCTGGCTGGCGTTGTTCGGCGATGATGGCAGTGACCAGGCCGGTGACGGCATCTGGCCGCACCTCGTCTCCACCGTGTTGCCTGACTATGTCATGACGAGTCTGGCGCTGGTGGCCGGCGTGGCGGTCCTCAGCGGCAGCATGGGCGTGGTCTCGGCGTGGCTGACCACCATGTATCAGTTCCCACTGCGGCGCACCTTCGAGTGGTCGTTGCTGCTGCCGTTCGCGATTCCTGCCAATGTCATCGCCTACATCTACACCGATGTCTTCGAGTATGCCGGGCCCTTCCAGGGCGCGCTGCGTGCGCTGTTCGGCTGGGACTCGCCGCAGGATTACTACTTCCCCGAGATACGCAGTCTGGGCGGTGCCATCCTGATGCTGTCGCTGGTGCTGTTTCCGTATGTCTTCATGCTGGCGCGCTCGGCGTTTCTCGATCAATCACCGTCACTGCGCGATGCCAGCCGCACCCTGGGCTGCAATGGCTGGCAGAGCTTCTGGCGCGTGGCACTGCCCAGTGCACGCCCGGCGATCGCCGTCGGTCTGGCGCTGGCGATGATGGAGGCGCTCAATGACTTCGGCACCGTCGATTACTTCGCGGTGCGTTCGCTGACTGCCGGCATCTTCAATGTGTGGCTCAACATGGGCAGCCTGCGCGGCGCGGCCCAGATCGCGCTGTGTCTGATGATCTTCGTGGTCACGCTGATCTGGCTGGAGCGACATGCCCGGCGTCGGCAGCGTCAGTTCGGCAAGGGCGATCGCTATCGTCGCTATCGTCGCCCGACATTGCATGGCTGGCGCGCCGGACTGGCGACACTGGCCTGCCTGCTGCCGTTGCTGTTCGGTTTCCTGTTGCCGGTGGGCCTGTTGACGCGGCATGCCATTCGCTATTTTGAGGAGTCGTGGACGCCGGACTTTGCCGGTTACGCGCTCAATAGTCTGATGCTGTCGGTCAGTGCTGCCGTGTTGACGCTGATCATCGGGGTGCTGCTGGCCTACGCCAAGCGGCTGGATCGCACCGCCAGCGTACAGCAGGCGCTCAAGCTCTCGAGTCTCGGTTATGCCATGCCGGGCGCCGTGCTGGGGCTGGGCGTGCTGGTGCCGCTGTCCGGGTTCGACAATGCGCTGGACAGCTTCCTGCGCGCCAACTTCGGGTTCTCCAGCGGTCTGCTGCTGACGGGGACGATGGGCGCGATCATCATCGCCTATGTGGTGCGTTTCCTCGCCATCGCCGCGGGCTCCATCGAATCGAGTCTCGACAAGGTCACGCCTTCGATGGACATGGCGGCGCGCTCGCTGGGCGAGAACACCCTCTCGACACTACGCCGGGTGCACCTGCCCTTGATCCGCCCCGGTCTGCTGACCGCGGCGCTGGTGGTCTTCGTTGATGCGATGAAGGAGCTGCCGGCCACCTTGATGCTGCGACCCTTCAACTTCGACACGCTCGCCACCCACGTCTATCAGTACGCCTCGGATGAAATGCTCGAGCAGGCGGCGCTGCCGGCGCTGGTGATCGTGGTGGTCGGTATCCTGCCGGTGATCGTGATCTCGCGCACCATCGTGGCCTCGCGCAGCGAGTCATGACGACGACAGCATTGGTATCAGCTTATTGCCAAACGGGAGTTGTTCCTCATGTGGAGATCGCCTAGGGTGCAGCGCTCGACACTGACAGGACAATGCCGGAGATGGTTCGCACGATGTTCAAGCCTTACGTAGCCAAGATGCGTGGTGGCCCCCTGAAGCGGGGCAGGCCGCATGTTGCCGATGCCCTGTGGTCATGGCTCGGAGCCTTTCTGGGCATGGCGCTGATCGGCTGGTTGTCCTCGCACTATCTGGCAGTCAGCTCGCTGTTGCTGGTGGGGTCCTTCGGCGCGACCTCGGTGCTGCTCTACGGCGCGCCGCACAGCCCGCTGGCCCAGCCGCGCAATGTGCTGGGCGGCAACATGCTGTCGGCACTGGTCGGTGTCGCCTGCTATCACTGGCTGGGCGATGGCTGGCTGGCAGCGGCCATGGCGGTCTCGGTGTCACTGCTGGTCATGCAGCTGACGCACACCCTGCACCCGCCGGGCGGCGCCACCGCCCTGATCGCGGTGATCGGCGGTCAGCCGCTGCATGAGCTGGGCTACTGGTACGCCCTGTTGCCGGTGGGGCTGGGCTGCTTGGCGATGCTGGTGCTGGCGGTGTTGATCAACAATCTGGCGCGTCATCGCCGCTATCCGCTGCACTGGCATTGAGCCCATCGGATGCGCGCTTCTGCAGGCGACGGCGGAAGATGGTAGACTGGGCCATCGCCTGACGCGAGCGACTGGCAGCAGCCGGATGAGGTCCCTCTGACCGACTCCTTTTTCTCTGCGCCTGATACGCCTCGCTCCCTCTCCCGGCACGTGCCCGGCCAGGCGCCATTCCTTAATGATCGACCAGCACGTGGCCGGTCAGCCGAAGAGATATTGATGACTGAGACTACTGCCAATTCCGTCCCGGCGTTTGCCTCCCTGGGGCTGTCCGCTCCTGTCCTGAAAGCGATCGCCGAGATGGGCTATTCCACGCCGTCTCCCGTCCAGGCAGGTGCGATTCCTGCCGTGCTGGAAGGCCGCGATGTGATGGCTGCCGCGCGCACCGGTACCGGCAAGACCGCCGGTTTCGCCCTGCCGCTGGTCGAGCGCCTCGCGCAGAGCGCTCCCGCGGGTGCCCGCAAGATCAAGGCCCTGATCGTCACGCCTACGCGTGAGCTGGCCGCGCAGATCGACGAGAACGTCACCGCCTATTCACGTCACCTGAAGCTGCGCAATGCCGTGGTATTCGGTGGCGTGAAGATCAACCCGCAGATCAGCCGCCTGTCCTCTGGCGTCGAGATCCTGACCGCCACGCCGGGCCGCCTGCTGGACCTGCACTCCCAGAAGGCCATCGACTTTTCCGATCTCGAGACGCTGGTGCTGGATGAAGCGGACCGCATGCTGGACATGGGCTTCATCCACGACATCCGCCGTCTGCTCAAGCTGCTGCCGACCAAGCGTCAGACGCTGCTGTTCTCCGCGACCTTCTCCGATGAGATTCGCGGCATGGCCAACAAGCTGCTGAATGACCCGGCGGCGGTGGAAGCCAGCCCGCGCAATACCACGGCCGAGAAGGTCGAGCAGCATATCCACACCGTAGAGAAGAGCCACAAGCCTTCGCTGCTCAAGCACCTGATCATCAAGGAAAACTGGCACCAGGTGCTGGTCTTCACCCGTACCAAGCACGGTGCCAACCGACTGGCGACCAAGCTCGAGAAGTCTGGTATCAGTGCTGCAGCGATTCATGGCAACAAGAGTCAGAATGCGCGTACCAAGGCGCTGGCCGGCTTCAAGAACGGCGAAGTGCGAGTGCTGGTCGCGACGGATATTGCAGCGCGTGGCCTGGATATCGAGCAGCTGCCGCAGGTCGTGAACTACGAACTGCCCAACGTGCCGGAAGACTACGTGCACCGTATCGGGCGTACCGGCCGTGCCGGTGCCAGCGGGCGTGCCATCTCGCTGGTTTCCAGCGATGAGCGCAAGGAACTGGGCGGGATTGAGCGTCTGCTCAAGGGCAAGCTCAAGCGGGTCGAGGTGGAAGGTTTCGTGCCGGAAGTCGATGTCGAGCCGGAACGTGAACCGCGTCAGCCGCGTGGCGGCCAGCGTTCTGGCGGCCAGCGTTCTGGCGGCCAGCGCTCTGGCGGTCAGCGCACAGGTGGCAAGCCTGCCGCTGAAGGTCGTGGCAATGGCGGCCCGCGCTCGGGCGGCCAGCGATCGGGCGGCCAGCGATCGGGCGGCCAGCGCACTGGCGGCCAGCGCTCTGAAGGCCAACGCACTGGCGGCCAGTCTCAGCAGACCGCGCGTGTCGATGATGACAACCGCGGCAACCGTGCGCCGGTGCAGCGTGAAGTCGATGGCAATCGCATCGCGCCGCAGCCGGAGGTGAACGGCAACCGTGCGCCGAGCAATGATGAGCGTCCGCGCCGCCGCTCACGCGGTGGTCGCAACCGCTCCAGCGGTGGCAACGGTGGTGGCCGCTCCAACGGCTGAGCCGCGCCGTAGAGGCCAAGGCTTGAACAGGAACGCCCCGACAACCTTGCGGTTGTCGGGGCGTTTGCGTGTCAGGGGCGAGAACGACTGATCAGACGTCTTCTTCCCAGTCGATCTCGTAATCCGGGCCAGTGCCCTGGATGTCTTGCTCGCCACGCACGCCATCACCGCGCAGGCGGGTATGGATGGCCAGCATCACCAGCACCTCGTTGTCTGGGCGGAAGGGCTGCAGGCCCTGTTCGAACAGCATGTTGTTGCGCTCTCGCGCCCAGTCGCCCGGAGCAAGTTCAGGGTAGAGGCCTTCCGCCGGCGCGAACTCGACGAACGGGTCCATGTTGTAGGCGTCGAACAGGCGGGCCAGTGCCTGCTCGTCATCCATGACGCCGGTGGTATAGAGCGTGGTCTGGTAGTAGTCCTGCTCCAGCTCCTTGAGCACATCAAGGGGGCTGACGCCGAAGCTGCGCAGGTCATCCAGGCTGTAGTCGCCCAGCTCCAGCATCTCGCCATCCAGCCATTCGTCATCCGGCTGGATCAGCACATGCTTCATCTGGCCATCGGGCAGCGCCCAGGCGATGGCCAGCGGCAGACTGGAGTCCTCGCCGGTCTCGACGGCGATGAAGGCGGGGAAGTCCCCTGTTTCGGGTTCATATTCGTGCATGGTGATGTCCAGAGCAGGGAAGCGTGCAGGGAAAGTCGTGTATGCCGATTACAGGCGGAAGAAGCGGGTGGCAGTGGCGGTGGTGGCCTGTGCGAGTTCTTCCATGTCGATACCGCGCAGCGCCGCGACCTCCGCCATGATCCACACCAGCAGCGAGGGTTCATGACGCCGTCCCTTGAGCTTGGCGGGCAGATTGCGCGGTACCAGATAGGGACAATCGGTTTCCAGCATCAGGCGTTCGAGGGGAATCTCGCGGCACAGGCTGCGCAGGTGTTCGCCTCGGCGCTCATCACACAGCCAGCCGGTCAGGCCGATGTGCAGGTCGAGATCCAGGTAGCCGTAGAGCGTCTCGCGCTCCCCGGTGAAGCAGTGCACGACGGCGTGACTGATATCGTCGCGCCAGTGCTTGAGCATCTCGAGCATCTGGCGACCGGCGTCGCGTTCATGCAGAAACAGCGGCAGGCCTGTCTCGGCGGCCAGTGTCAGCTGCGCTTCAAACGCTCGGGCCTGTTCGGCGGGCGTCGAGAAGTTGCGATTGAAGTCGAGGCCACATTCCCCCACTGCGACGACCTCCGGCTGCGCCAGTAGCTCCCGGATGCCGCGTTCGACGCCGTCGTTCCACTGGCTGGCATCATGCGGATGCACGCCGGCGGTGGCAGAAAGGCCGCGATAGCGTGCCGCCAGTGCCTGGGCCTCACGCGAGGCATCCAGGCTGGTGCCGGTCAGGATCTGCTGGCTGACGCCCGCCGCGCGTGCTCGCAGCAAGGTACCCTCGATATCGCGCGCGTAGCTCTCATGCGTCAGGTTGACGCCGATGTCGACCAGCGCAGAGGGGCTTGCGAAACGCAGCTCCGGTGCCAGTAGCGTCAGCGCGGCCGCGATTTCGGCCTCGCCGAGCTCAAGGTCGTCACACAAGGCGGCAAGCGTCTCGTCGGACAGCCGCTCGCTATCATAGTAGGGCAGGGAGGCAGGATCGGCATGCGGGGGAAGCGCGGACATCGGACACCCTTGGGATCGCGAGGAGGGAGGAGACACGTGACAGCGCAAGGCCTGACAACAGCCTGTCGGTCTGGCACTCGATAGCGCTGCATGACAGGCGGACCTTGGCAGCGCAGGGCACGTGACGTGATTTCAAGCGGTCGGCCATTCTACCCAAGGCGCCGGCGTCTTTCAGCCCTTGCGGCGTCTTCCATCGCCTGCACGCTGTGCCTCGGGTAGAATGGCAGCATTCTCCGGCGCGCGTCGCTGGCGGCGGCCTGTCCGCCTGACTCCCACTTCCTCCGTGGCCTTCCCGGCCGTGGACCCGTCACGAGTTGCTGCTGCACATGGCATTGTTACGACTGGAAAATCTTCAGCTGGCCTACGGCCATCACGTCCTGCTCAACGGGGCGGACCTTGTCGTCGAGCGCGGCGAGCGTCTGGCGCTCGTCGGCCGCAACGGCACCGGCAAGTCGACCCTGCTCAAGCTGATCACCGGCGAATTCCAGGCAGATGCCGGTGAGCTGTGGAAGGCGCCGGGCCTCAAGATCGGCGTGCTCTCGCAGGACCTGCCGGCCGCCGAAGGACGCACCATCTTCGATATCGTCGCTGAAGGCCTGCCGAAGGCGGGCGCGCTGCTGGCGGAGTACCATCATCTGATCAGCGATCCCGAGCCGGATCTCAAGCGTCTCGAGCACGTGCAGGTCGCGCTGGAAAGCGTCGATGGCTGGCAGTTCCAGCAGCGTATCGATACCGTGCTGACCCGTCTGGGTCTGCCGGAAGACACCATGATGGAAGACCTGTCCGGCGGCTGGCGTCGTCGTGTCGCGCTGGCGCGTGCGCTGGTGTCCGACCCGGACCTGCTGCTGCTCGATGAGCCGACCAACCATCTGGATCTCGATACCATTGCGTGGCTGGAAGAGCAGGTCGCGGCCTTCTCTGGCGCTGTACTGTTCATCACCCACGACAGGGCTTTCCTGAAACGCCTCGCGACCCAGATTCTGGAGCTGGACCGTGGTCGTCTCGGTCGTTATCCGGGCGACTACGCGGCCTACCAGGCCCAGAAGCAGCACGAGATGGACGTCGAGGCCAAGGAGAATTCCGAGTTCGACAAGAAACTGGCCCAGGAAGAGACCTGGATCCGCCAGGGGGTCAAGGCGCGTCGTACCCGCAATGAAGGCCGTGTACGTGCGCTGGAGAAGATGCGTGCCGAGCGTGGCCAGCGGCGTGAAGTGCAGGGCCGTGCGCGTATCGCCGTCGACTCCGCCGAGCGCAGCGGCAAGCGGGTCGTGGAGCTGGAAAACGTCAGCTATCGCTACGACGAGGCGCAGGAGCAGTGGGTCATCCGTGACCTGAGTATCGAGATCCAGCGTGGCGACAAGGTTGGTCTGCTGGGACGCAACGGTGCGGGCAAGACCACGCTGCTGCACATCCTGCTCGGTCAGCTGGAAGCCAGCGAAGGCAAGCGTATCGAAGGCACCAAGCTGCAGATCGCCTACTTCGATCAGCTGCGCAAGGGCCTCGACATGGAAGCCACCGTCTATGACAACGTGGCGCGCGGCAGCGACCGTGTCACGGTCGGCGGACGTGACATGCACGTGATGAGTTACCTGCAGAACTTCCTGTTCACGCCGGACCGCGCGCGTCAGCCGGTACGCTCCCTGTCAGGGGGCGAGTCCAACCGTCTGCTGCTGGCACGTCTTTTCACCATGCCTGCCAACGTGCTGGTGCTCGATGAGCCGACCAACGACCTGGATGTCGAGACGCTGGAGCTGCTCGAGGAGCTGTTGCTCGACTTTGACGGCACCGTGCTGCTGGTTTCCCACGACCGTGCCTTCATGGACAACGTGGTCACCAACATCCTCGCCTTCGAGGGCGACGGGGTCGTCAAGCCGTATATCGGGGGCTACAGCGACTGGATACGTCAGGGCGGGCATCTGCCGCCGGCGCCGTGGGAAGTCGAGCGTGAGCGCGAGGAAAAGCACCGTCGTGATGCCCAGGCAGAAGACGAGCGTCGCAAGCGTGAGGCCGCCCAGGCGCAGCAGGCCAACAAGAAGGTCAAGCTGCCTTACAAGCTCCAGCGCGAGCTGGATCTGATTCCGGCGACCATCGAGAAGCTGGAGGCGGAGGTCGCGACACTGGAAGCCGAGATCGCGGCGCCGGAGTTCTACACCGGGGATGCCAAGGTGGTGAAGAACACGCTGGAGAAGCTCAGCCACAAGCAGCAGGTGCTGGAAGAGACGATGGAACGCTGGATGGAGCTTGAGGCCATGCAGGAAGGCTGAAGCCGCAAGTGACGGTCATGCACACGTACGGTCATGGACTACGGTCATGGATTACGGCCATGAGTGACGATGCTTGATGGCCGTGCCGTGCAGAAAGTCCGTCAGCTGAATACACAAGAGGGCTGCCCATGGGCAGCCCTCTTGTCGTCCCTCACATGTCGTCGACGTGAGGTGTCGTCTGGCAGGAGGTGTCGTCTAGCCGGTCGCCATCATTCCTCGCTGTCATCCGCGCCGACGCGCACCGCCAGCACGTCGCACTGGGCGCCGTGCAGGACACCCGTGGAGGTGGAGCCCAGCAGCAGCGCAAAGCCATGGCGACCATGCGAGCCGACCACGATCAGGTCCACGTCGTGTTCGGCCGCGAAGCGATGAATCTCGCTATCCGGCATGCCGACCACCACGTACTGGTCTTCGGCGGCGATATCATGAGGCGTGGCGATCTCGCTGAGTCGTTCACGGGCGTGGGAATCCAGCTGGTCCTGGATGCTGGTCAGGTCCATCGGGATATCACCGCCATAGGCAAAGCCCAGCGGTTCCAGCGTATGGATGATGGAAATCTTGGCGCCGTTGCGCTTGGCGATCGGCAGTGCCCGCTCCAGCACCAGATGGGAATCCTTGGTCAGGTCGACAGCGACCAGTACATGCTTGTATTCGTTGCTCATCCTGAGGTCCTCCCGCAGAGGTTGGCCATTCGAGTGGCGTCGTGCACCTGCTTCCATGCTAGGCTTGCCGCCCCCTTGAACACAATGACTTACATCAACGTAATGACAGTGCGTGATACGCAACCCCTCGGGGCTGCATAGCCTATCTTGCGCCTTTACGCCATGTCCTGCTTGATGAAACCCTTGAATAGACAACCGTTGGATAGACGATGACGACTGCGCTGATCATCATTTTTGTCGTGCTGGCGATGCTGTCGCCACTGACCTGGCTACGCCCCAGCAAACGCGAGACGCGCACTTCACTGGTCCGCAAGGCGGTGATCGCCGATGGCATGCGGGTGGACCTCAAGGCGCCGCCTCTTTCTGACGCGCCCAAGGGCATCGTCGGCTATCGCCGTCCCTGGCCGACCGAACGCGATGTCACGCCCTTCATCCTCGTGCAGGATGAATGGGCCAGTGACGCTCTGCGTGAGGCGGTGCCGGGCTATCGCTGGCGCGAAGAGAGTCGCCTGGCGGATGACCCGGACGTCGCTGCGGCGCTGCTGCGCTTTACGCGCACGCTGCCGGAGGACGCCTTGATGCTGGAGTCGTCACTCTCCGGTCTGACGCTGTGGTGGGGCGAGAGTCTGGATGTGGAGAGCTGCCACGACTGGCGGCGCGAATTCGAGGTCCTGCATGCGCTGTTGATCGACAAGGCGCCTATCTCGCACAAGCGTCGTCCGCTGGTGGGCACCGAACCGAAGATGCCGGACGCCTGACACGGGCAGCCTTCCCGCCTGTAGAAAAAAGCCCCCATCGAGTGACTCGATGGGGGCTTTTTCATATCCCGCTTGCGTTCATGTCCTGCTGGCACGGCCGGCCATTTCCGGTCGGCATGTCGGGTCAGGCGCTTTCCGGCACCTTCTCGGAGATTTCCAGGCCATTGCGCTCCATGACACGCAGGCATTCGCAGAATTGATCGACCTGCGCCTCGCTCAGGCCCTCGAGCATCTCGATGCGAGTCTGCTCGGCGATGGCATCGATCTTCTCGATCAATGGCAGCGCCTTGCGGGTCAGGAAGATGCGCTTGGTGCGGCGGTCTTCCTCACAGGCACGGCGCTCGACCAGGCCCTGTTCGGTCAGTTGGTCCAGGGTGCGAACCAGCGACGGGGCTTCGATACCGATGGAGCGAGCCAGATCACATTGGGGCTGACCATCGCCCATGCGCCACAGGTGTACCAGCGTCATCCAACGAGTCTGGGTCAGGCCTAGTGGGGACAGTCGCTGGTCCAGAATGGCGCGCCACAGGCGCGGCAGGCGGGAAAGCTTGAGTCCGATATCTTCATGCATGGATAGGTCGTCCGCTGAGTGCAAAGGTGAAGGGGCTTTTGTCATTGGCGCGCGTCCAGCATCACTCAAAAGTGAATGAGACTGATTCCTTATCTGCGCCGCCCTTCACATCAGCATGCTAGGCAGTCTGGATAATTACAAGCCTGCGAACGAATTTTACGTCCATGGTCGAGTAACTCAGCGTTCCCGCTTGCGGAGTGACTCGTGGTGGCGACTGTCACAAACCCGGAATCAGGTTGGTGATACGCCAGCCGGGGATGCCGGGGGGCTGGCTGATGGTGCTGTCCGCCAGGGTCGCCTGCTGCGGATCATCGCTGACCAAGAAGCGCAGACTGCCGATGCGCTGTCCGTTCATCGTCTCGACATCGATGCGCCACTCGCCCTCGCTGCCCTGCGGGAAGGCCGTCTTGTGGGTCCAGGCGCGGTAGCCTTCGCTGCGTCCGCCGTTGATGTTCAGGGCGATGCGATCGACGACTTCGCCATCATGACGCCAGACGTGATAGACCTTCTCCGACAGACCGCGCGGCGCGCGAATGGCCGTGTAGGCGTAGAGGCCTCGGGCGGAGAGTTGCGCAGGTGTCAGCTGCATCTCGCCGCGCGGTGCGCGCGCCGCGGCATCGAAGTCCGGCGACAGGCTGCTGGCATTGATCCACAGCGTGGCAGGCGGAATCCAGGCACGTGCCCCCCAGGCACCCACCCCGAGCATCACGCTGATGCCGATCATCGCCAGACCGCCGACCAGACCGCGCGCGATGCGCAGGTTGGCGACGCTGGGCAGCGCGAACAGACTCATGGCGGCACAGGCGGCCAGCAGGCTCTCGCCCGTGGTCAGTTCCAGCAGCAGGGGCAGGGTGACCAGCACCACGACGAACACGCACAGGGCGTGGAAGCCGAAGTACAGCCAGCGATGACGCTCGGCCAGCCGGTAGTAGAAGGGGTCGAGAATCGACAGCAGGGTCGCGCCGCACAGCAGCAGCGTGAAGCCTGCCTGGCCGCTGGCCCAGTCGGTGGTCGCCAGGAAGAACGGCAGCGTGAAACACAGTGTCTCCTGCTGGATCAGCTGGGCCACGAAGGTCGCCAGCTTGCGGGGCAGGGCATTCTGACCGCGATGGCGGCGCAGGCGGCTCCACAGGCCTTCGGCGATCAGGATCAACCAGGCCAGCATCATGCCCAGCGCCAGCAGGCCGCCCAGCCATTGCTGACGGTTGACGAGAAAGAAACTGCAGATGCCGGCGGCGAAGCCGATGGGCGGCCATAGCCAGTGCCAGCGCTTGGTGCGTTCGACAAGGCCGGTCAGGCGTAGATACAGGGCGGTGAGAGTGCTGCTCATGAAAGCATGATATCGATGAGGCCTTTGAAAGCCTGCTGGCGCGCGAGGAGGTGTCGCGGTCAGCCTGCGGGTTGGGAAAGTGTTCAGGGTAACGCGGCTGCCTTGTGCGGTGTAGCGTCGATCTTTGCCTACATCGGCTGTCGATAGCGTGCGCCAGTCAGCTCAGTCCAGTATACAGACGCGCTGTGACCCCCGACCTTTCGCTAATGTCAGCAGGCTTGATCTTTGCCCGTCACTGGCCCAAGCTGGCTGTATTCAAACGCTTGTATGAAGCGCTGTGATGAGAGATGACTCTCACGTGGTGCCTCAGCCAGCGGCGAGTCCGGCGAGGCCGGTTGCC
Source organism: Cobetia sp. LC6 (assembly GCF_030264805.1). Taxonomy (NCBI): domain Bacteria; kingdom Pseudomonadati; phylum Pseudomonadota; class Gammaproteobacteria; order Oceanospirillales; family Halomonadaceae; genus Cobetia; species Cobetia sp. LC6. The sequence goes on from NZ_JASSPL010000018.1 coordinate 18,799, forward strand.
AACGCCCTCATGGCCAACGCCCAAATGGCAGTGACCATCGAGCGCCCGGCAGCCCCTTCACCTCTTTCTCTTGTGGAGATCCGTGGATGATCTATTCAGGCAAAACGCTAACCGTCGAGGCCAATCAGGACGCCATCGCCCTGTTGACCCTCGACCTTGAAGGCGAATCGGTCAACAAGCTGGCCAGCTACGTACTCAAGGAGTTGGGAGAGGCAGTCGAGGCCATCAAGGCGACGGCCGATCTCAAGGGGCTGGTCATCCGCTCCGCCAAGGAAGCGTTCGTGGTCGGTGCCGACATCACCGAGTTCCACCAGATGTTCGAGAAGGATGAAGCCTTCCTCATCGACATGAACATGAATATCCATGGCATCTTCAACGCCATCGAAGACCTGCCGTTCCCCACCGTCACTGCCATCAATGGGCTGGCGCTGGGCGGGGGCTGCGAGATTACCCTGACCACCGATTTCCGGGTCATGGCCGACAGCGCCAGGATCGGCCTGCCGGAGACCAAGCTCGGCATCATCCCGGGCTGGGCGGGCTGTGTGCGTCTGCCGCGTCTGATCGGGGCTGACAACGCCATCGAGTGGATCTGTGGTGGCACCGAGAACCGTGCCGACAAGGCGCTGGCAGTGGGCGCCGTCGATGCCGTCCTGCCGGTGGCCGAGCTGGACGCGGCGGCACTCGATATTCTGGCGCGTGCCAATGCCGGCGAGCTGGACTATCAGGCGCGTCGTCTCGAGAAGACCTCGCCGCTCAAGCTCAATGCCATCGAGCAGATGATGGCCTTCGAGACCGCCAAGGGCTTCGTGGCCGGCAAGGCCGGTCCGCACTATCCGGCACCCGTGGAAGCCATCAAGGTCATCCAGAAGGGCGCGGGGGAATCGCGTGAGCGCGCCCAGGCCATTGAGGCCAAGACCTTCGCCAGGATGGCGCTGACCGATGTGGCCTTCAATCTGGTTGGCCTGTTCATGAACGATCAGGTGGTCAAGAAGAAGGCCAAGGGTTACGAGAAGCAGGCCAGCGAGATCAAGCAGGCCGCCGTGCTGGGTGCCGGTATCATGGGGGGCGGCATCGCCTACCAGAGCGCCAGCAAGGGCACGCCGATCCTGATGAAGGACATCAATGGCGAGGCCATCGAACTGGGTCTGAAGGAAGCACGCAAGCTGTTCGGCAAGGGTGTCGAGCGCGGCAAGCTGACCACCGAGAAGATGGCGCAGGGCCTGTCCAACATTCGCCCGACGCTGTCCTACGGTGACTTCGGCAATGTGGACCTGGTCGTCGAGGCGGTGGTCGAGAATCCCAAGGTCAAGGCCTCGGTGCTGGCCGAGCTCGAGGACAACGTCGCCGAAGACGCCATTCTGACCTCCAACACCTCGACCATCTCCATCACGCGACTGGCCGAATCGCTCAAGCGTCCCGAGAACTTCTGCGGCATGCACTTCTTCAACCCGGTGCACCGCATGCCGCTGGTCGAGGTCATCCGTGGCGAGAAGTCCAGCGATGCTGCCATCGCCGCGACCGTCGCCTATGCCCGTCAGATGGGCAAGACGCCGATCGTCGTCAACGACTGCCCCGGCTTTCTGGTCAACCGCGTGCTGTTCCCCTACTTCGGTGGCTTCAGCCTGCTGGTCGAGAAAGGCGCCGACTATCAGCGCGTCGACAAGGTGATGGAAAAGTTCGGCTGGCCGATGGGCCCGGCCTACCTGTTGGATGTGGTCGGCATGGATACCGCGGTGCACGCCAATGCGGTGATGGCGGAAGGCTTCCCGGACCGCATGGCGCGTGACGGCAAGACCGCCATCCAGGTGATGTATGACAACAAGCGCCTCGGCCAGAAGAACGCTCTGGGCTTCTACCGCTACGAGGAAGACCGCAAGGGCAAGCCGAAGAAGCTGGCGGATGATGAGGCTCAGGCGCTGGTGGCACAGGTCGTCAGCGAGACGCGCGAGTTCTCCGATGACGACATCATCGCGCGCATGATGGTGCCGCTGTGCATGGAAACCATCCGCTGCCTGGAAGACGACATCGTCGGCAGCCCGGCCGAGGCCGACATGGCCCTGATCTACGGCATCGGTTTCCCGCCATTCCGTGGTGGTGCGCTGCGCTACGTCGATGCCATGGGGGTGGCCGAGTTCGTCGCGCTGGCCGACAGCCTGGCCGATGAGCTGGGGCCGCTGTATCGCCCGACCGAGGCGCTGCGCGAGCGCGCCAAGCGTGGCGACGCCTTCTACTCCTGAGCCTTGATGGCTGAGCGCCCGAGTGGCCGCCAGCACTATCCGACCAGAATTTTCGGCCCTCGCGACAGCGAGGGCCATGAGGGAGCCAGACAATGAATCCGAATCCGAGAGATGTGGTAATCGTCGATGGCGTGCGTACCGCCATGGCCAAGGCCAAGAACGGCGCCTTCCGACACGTGCGTGCCGAGAACCTGTCCGCCGCGGTAATGCAGGCGCTGTTCGATCGCAATCCCGGCCTGGTGCCGGCCGAGGTCGACGACATCATCTGGGGCTGCGTCAACCAGACCCTGGAGCAGTCAATGAACATCGCGCGCAATGCCGCCATCATGACCGGCATTCCGCGTACCGTGCCGGCGCAGACGGTCAACCGCCTGTGCGGTTCCTCGATGAGTGCCCTGCATATCGCCACCGCCAACATCAAGGCCGGCATGGGCGACTTCTATATCATCGGCGGTGTCGAGCACATGGAGCACGTGCCGATGGCGCATGGGGTCGACGTCAATCCGGCGGCCAGCAAGCATGCGGCCAAGGCGGCAATGATGATGGGCCTGACCGCGGAACTGCTCGGCAAGATGCATGGCGTGAGTCGTGAGCAGCAGGATGAGTTCGGCGTGCGCTCTCATCAGCGTGCCCAGGCCGCCGCCGATGAAGGCCGCTTCGATGATGAGATCATCGGCGTCGAGGGCCATGATGCCGAGGGTCGGCGTGTCCTGGTGACCCGCGATGAGGTCATCCGTGGCGATGCCAGCATGGAGTCCATGGGCAATCTCAAGCCGGTGTTCGATCCCAAGGGCGGTACCGTGACAGCGGGCACCTCTTCCGCGCTGTCGGTGGGCGCCTCGGGCATGGCGGTGATGAGCGCCGAGCGAGCCGAAGCGCTGGGCCTCAAGCCCATCGCTCGAGTGCTGTCCACTGGCGTGGCAGGCTGTGACGCCTCCATCATGGGCTACGGGCCGGTGCCGGCCTCCAAGCAGGCGCTCAAGGCCGCAGGCCTGACCATCGAGGACATCCAGACCGTCGAATTGAATGAGGCCTTCGCGGCGCAGTCGATTCCGGTGCTCAAGGACCTCGGCCTCCTGGAGCGTGTCGACACGGCGGTCAACCTCAACGGTGGCGCCATCGCACTGGGTCACCCGCTGGGCTGTTCCGGTTCGCGTATCTGCACCACGCTGCTCAACGTCATGAAGCAGCAGAACACTCGCCTGGGTCTGGCGACCATGTGCATCGGCATGGGCCAGGGTGTCGCGACCGTCTTCGAGCGACTCGACTGAACATCAGCACCTTCGGTCAGCGTCTTCGATAAGCGATCAGGCCACGGCTGATACCAAAAGCGGCATGTCTTCGGACATGCCGCTTTTTTGTCGGCAGGCTTTTGTCTGGAAACGAGAGGGGCGGCGCAGTATCGTGGCAGTGGGCGATTGAGCGTGACGTCGCCCCGGGCTTGATGATTGAGGTTACGCGAGGGAGTCGCATCGATGGACTGGAATCATGTCGAGCAGGATCTGCCGCGCGCCACGCCGCCCAGACCCTTGCCACACCCCCTGACCTTCCGGTTGCCGGCGGGCAGTATTGATTGTCACCTCCACCTGTTTGGTGACCCGGTGCGTTACCCATTGGCGGCGGACAGAACCTATGACCCGGCGCCTGTGGGGCTCAGTGAAGCACTCGAGATGCATCATGCATTGGGCGCCAGCCACGGCGTGCTGATACAGCCCAGTGTCTATGGCTATGACAATCGCCTGCTGTGCGACAGCCTGCAGAGCTGTCGCGAGCGTGGGCTGGACTACCGTGGCGTGGCGGTTGTCACGCCCGACATCAGTGATGCCGAGCTTGAGCGACTCTCCGAGCTGGGAGTGTGTGGCGTTCGCCTCAACCTGATCTTCGCCGGCGGGTTGCGCTGGCGTGATGTGATGCTGCTGGCGGATCGCCTGGCACGCTTCAAGTGGCACCTGGAATGTCTGATCGATGTCTCGACCTTCCGTGACATGGAAGCGCGCCTCGGCAGCTTGCCGGTGCCGGTGGTGATCGACCACATGGGCCATCTGGCGGCCACGCGTGGCCCGGAGTGCCCCGGCTTTGCCGCGCTGTGTCGACTGCTCAAGCAGGGGCGCACCTGGGTCAAGCTGTCGGCGCCTTACCGACTGACCACTCGCGGTCGCTTGCCTTATTCCGATGTCACGGCGCTGGTGCGGGCGCTGGTGGCGGCCAATCCGGAGCGCGTCGTGTGGGGCAGTGACTGGCCGCATCCCTATATCGGTGTCGAGATGCCGGAAGAAGACACCCTGGCCGAGCTGATGCAGCGCTGGTTGCCGGAGCGCGAGATGCGCGAGAAGATCTTCCGCGACAACCCGCGCAAGCTGTACGGCTACAAGGCGTTCGTGAAGTCCAAGGCGGATGCGGCGCATTAAGCGAAGTTGCCACGCTTACAAGCCGAAAAGCCGCATAAGGCAGACAAGCCGAATGGCAAGACGCCCCCATCAGCCTGCTGGTGGGGGCGTCTTGATGATTGGCGAGGGGAGCCGGAAAAAGACAAGAGGGGAGCCGAAGAGAAAGACAAGCGAGGAGAGGCGTGGCGCGCAGCTCTAGCGGGTCTGGAAGGCCACGCGCGTGCCATGGGCCAGCAGGCTGGCATTGTCGATCGGCGTCGTGGGCAGGCCGATCATCTCATCCTGTACTTCCGCCCAGGTCTGCACGCCGTGGGTCAGCCCCAGCGGCAACAGCAGGCGGCTTACCCATTGGGTGCCGGTGAAACGCAGGGACTGGCCGTTGTCATCGGCCAGACGACTGATGCCAGCAGCGTGGTGCAGGCGCACCATATGAAGCCCTTGATCCAGCGTCTGCACTTCCACTGTCAAGGTATTGCCTTCGGCAAGCCACAGACTCAGGGTCTCGATGTCGACGGCTTCGCCAAGCGTACTGGAGGAAGTCTGCATGCGTTCTCCCGAGTGTCTGAATCATACCACCTTGTAGGCGTGAGGCAGTTCGGCCAGTGGGCCGCGTCCGCCGGCGAGCGTCAGGGCGAGATCGACCATCCCGTCCCAGATGGGCAGCGTCATCCCCCCCTTGATCGCCATGTCGAGTCGCTGCGAGAACAGCAGCAGCTTGTGCAGGCGCTTGTGGGGCAGGCGGTTGAGCGCCTGTTGATAGAAGGGGCGACGCTTGTCGAAGATCATCGGCTTCTGCGCCTTGCAGGCATGCTCGAAGCTCTGGCCTTGATCGAGGTGCTGGCGCAGCGAAAGCAGAGTGCGCAGCTCGCGGGTCAGCGCCCACAGGATCACCGGCGGCTCGACGCCTTCTCCCCTGAGCCCGAGCACGATGCGACCACTGCGCTCGACTTCCCCCTTCAGACACGCATCGGCCAGCGTGAAGACATCATAGCGCGCATTGTCCTCGACGCCCTGGACGATGGCATTGCCATCCAGGCGTGCGCCCGGCGGATGCAGTAGCGCCAGCTTCTGCAGCTCTTGATCTGCGGCCAGCAGGTTGCCCTCGATGCGCTCGGCCAGCAGGCGGGCGGCGTCCTGATTCAGCTCGAGGCCGTGACGACGGGCGCGGTCGCGAATCCAGAAGCCGAGGCGGGAATGGTCCACCGGCCACACCGCGATGAAGACGCCGACCTTCTCCAATGCCTTGAACCACGCCGTCTGCTGCACCTTGCGATCGAGACGCGCCGCGGTGATCAGCAGGATGTCGCCATCCTTCTCGATGCGCTCGGCGTAGGCCTTGAGGACCTTGCTGCCTTCCTGGCCGGCACTCTGGGTGCCCATGCGCAGCTCGATCAGCTTGCGCGAGGCGAACAGAGACATGCTGGCGGCAGACTCGGTCAGGCGCCCCCACTGAAAGCCGTTCTCGACATGCAGTACCTCGCGCTCCTCGACACCGGCAGCGCGTGCCGCACGCCGGATGGCGTCGCAGCTTTCCTGGTGAATCAGCGGCTCATCACCGGCCACGATATAGACGGGGGACAGGCGCTTGTTGAGCTGCTCGTCGAGCTTGTCGGGATAGACCTTCATGAATGTCCTTCGATACTGCGCGGGTCTGGTGGGCAAGTGCGCCCAAGGCTTGGGCGGTCATTCACGAGCAGGGGATAGCCTCGGCGTGATGGTGGCCCTGAACAGGCACGGCCCCATGATGATCGGTTGCCCGATATCGTGGAGCCGTGCCTGGCGAACGTTGCGATTTCCAATCTCTACCAACTGCTGCCAGTTGTCTTCCACTTCTCTTGGCTTGCCTGTCGTCAATCGCCTTGGCGTCAATCGTCTGGCCTTTCAGAACTCATGGATCATGACTCATGACTCACGAACGGGGCGACTCAGTGCGGGAGCGTGGAGCTCAGGGCTTGATCGCGCGCAGGCGCTCCAGCAACTGACGGCTCAGGTCACGATTGACTTCCCTGGCCGCACGCTCACGCAGGTCATCGGTGTTGAGCAGGTCGTCATCGTTGGTGTAGTAGAGGCTGCTGGCCTGCAGTTCCTGCTGGTTGGCCAGATAGGCCCCATCGGACTTGCGCTGCAGCGAGTAGGTCAGGCGGTAAGTCAGTTCACGCTTGATGCTGCCGGCATCGCCGTAGGTGATCTGCTGCACGTTCTCACGGACCTTGCCCAGGTTGAGGGTCAGCGGGGCGCTGTCGCTCAACTGGATGTCGGCACGCTCGAGGGCGTCGCGCAGGGCGTCATGGGTCTTGGTGATCGGTGCCTGGACGTCCAGCTCGGTGATGGCCATCGGCGCATCATCCACGCCGCGCAGCTGGAAGCCGCAGCCGCTCAGTGTCAGCGCCAGGCCGACGCCGAGGGCGGCCAGCACACGACGGCGGCCGAGGCCGCGGGATGCACGCTCTGATGTGTCTGCTGAAACACTGGAAGACTTCGCTTGCGTCACCGTGACCTCCTGTCATGAACGAGTGTCATGATTATCTTGCGTGAGCGCTGCGTGGTGCCTGTCAGCATCACGCAGCGCACGGAATATGGCCGTCAGAGACCGACATCCTCTACTTGCCTGTCGGTCTCTGACGGAACCGGCGACTCGGGCCGCCGGTATCTTGCACTGCCTGGTCGGGTCACTATCAGTTGGCGACGATATTGACCAGCTTGCCCGGTACCACGATCACCTTGCGCACTGTCTTGCCATCGGTGTGCTTGGTGACATTGGCATCTGCCAGCGCCGCGGCTTCGATGGCATCGCGATCGGCATCGGCGGCGAAGGACAGACGCGCACGCAGCTTGCCGTTGACCTGTACGACCAGCTCGATGCTGTCCTTCTTCATCGCGTCGGCATCAGCGACCGGCCAACTGGCGTCGATCACGGCTTCGTCGTGACCCAGTGTCGCCCACAGCGAGTGGCTGGCATGCGGGATGATCGGCGACAGCAGCAGCACGCAGGCCTCGACGGCTTCACGGCTGACGGCCAGGCCCTGCTCGGAGGTGTCCTCGAAGCGGCTGATGGCGTTGACCAGCTCCATCACGGCCGCGATGGCGGTGTTGAAGGTGGTGCGGCGGCCGATGTCGTCGCTGCACTTGGCGATGGTCTCGTGTGTCTTGCGACGCAGTGCCTTCTGATCATCGTTCAGGGCCGTCACGTCCAGCGCGGCCGGGGTGCCGGCAGCGACGTGCTCGTGAACCAGACGCCAGACGCGCTTGACGAAGCGATGCGCGCCCTCGACACCGGAATCGGACCATTCCAGCGACTGCTCGGGCGGCGCGGCGAACATCATGAACAGGCGCACGGTGTCGGCACCGAAACGGTCGATCATCGACTGCGGGTCCACGCCGTTGTTCTTTGACTTGGACATCTTCTCGGTGCCACCGATTTCCACCGGCAGACCATCGGACTTCAACACGGCCTTGACGGCGCGGCCCTTGTCGTCGGTCTCGACGTCCACGTCCAGCGGGTTGAACCAGTCGCGGCCGCCTTTCTCATTGATGCGGTAATAGGTATCCGCGACCACCATGCCCTGGGTCAGCAGCTGCTTGAACGGTTCGTCGCTGTCGACCAGGCCGAAGTCACGCATCAGCTTGTGGAAGAAGCGCGAGTAGAGCAGGTGCAGGATGGCGTGCTCGATGCCGCCGATGTAGTAATCGACCGGCAGCCAGTAGTTGGCGCGTTCGTCCAGCATGGCATCGGCGTTGTCCGCACAGCAGAAGCGCGCGTAGTACCAGGAGGACTCCATGAAGGTGTCGAAGGTATCGGTCTCGCGCTGCCAGCCATCGCCCAGGTCACTGAAGGACGGCATCTTCTTGATCGGCGAGCCACCGGAGGCGTCGAATTCGACTTCCAGCGGCAGAGCGACCGGCAGCTCGTCGTCGGTCAGCGGGATGGATTCACCGTTCGGGCCATTCTTGACCGGAATCGGCGCACCCCAGTAGCGCTGACGCGAGACGCCCCAGTCGCGCAGGCGGAAGTTGGTCTTGACCTCACCACGGCCCTGTTCGACCAGGCGCGCGGCGATGGCATCGAAGGCACTCTCGAAGTCGAGGCCATCGAAGTCACCGGAGTTGATCAGCACGCCGTGCTCGGTGAAGGCGGCGTCGCTGACGTCGGGCGCATTGCCGTCGGCATCGGCGATCACGGCTTCGATCGGCAGGTCGTACTTGGTGGCGAATTCATGGTCACGCTCGTCGTGGGCCGGCACGGCCATCACGGCACCGGTGCCGTATTCCATCAGCACGAAGTTGGCGACGTAGACCGGCACTTCACGGCCGGTCAGCGGGTGGATGGCCTTGAAGCCGGTATCCATGCCGCGCTTTTCCATGGTCGCCATGTCGGCTTCGCTGGTACCGCCACGCGCGCATTCGGCGTTGAACTCGGCAAGCTCCGCATTGTGCTCCGCCGCGGCCTTGGCCAGCGGGTGAGCAGCGGCGACACCGACGTAGGTCACGCCCATCAGGGTGTCCGGACGGGTGGTGAAGACGGTCAGGGATTCCTGCACCTGGCTTGCCTTGGCATCGAGGCCGAAGCTCAGCTCGACACCGCGCGACTTGCCGATCCAGTTGCGCTGCATGGTCTTGACCTGCTCCGGCCACTCGACCTTGTCGAGGTCGGCCAGCAACTCTTCGGCGTAATCGGTGATGCGCAGGAACCACTGCGGGATTTCCTTGCGCTCGATCAGTGCGCCGGAACGCCAGCCACGGCCGTCGATGACCTGCTCATTGGCGAGCACGGTCTGGTCAGCCGGGTCCCAGTTGACGATGGAACTCTTCTTGTAGACGACACCCTTCTCGACCAGCTTGGCGAAGAACCACTGCTCCCAGCGATAGTATTCCAGGTCGCAGGTGGCGAACTCACGGCTCCAGTCGTAGGCGAAGCCCAGCGCCTTGAGCTGATCGCGCATGTAGGCGATGTTCTCGTGGGTCCACTTGCCCGGCGCGACGTTGTTCTTCATCGCGGCGTTTTCCGCCGGCAGGCCGAAGGCGTCCCAGCCCATCGGCTGCATGACGTTCTTGCCCTGCATGCGCTGGAAGCGCGAGATCACGTCACCGATGGTGTAGTTGCGCACGTGACCCATGTGCAGCTTGCCACTGGGGTAGGGGAACATCGACAGGCAGTAGAACTTCTCGCGGTTGGCGTCTTCCACCGCCTTGAAACACTGATTTTTCTCCCAGTACTGCTGGGCAGCCTGTTCGATCTGATCGGGAGCGTACTGTTGAGAAGTATCCTGTGAATCCATCGGGTCCGTCACTACCTTGGCATTGGCCGCTACCCGTCACCAGGGACAGGCAGGGCGTGAAGAGGTGGGCGGTCACATCGGGATGGGCCGCCACTGTCTGCGATGGGGTCAAGTCTACCCCAGACGCCAGGACTCAGGTAGGGGAGGCGAGCCCTGTGGCGCCAGGCGAATGCGCTTCATGCTGCCAGTGCCACGCGCTTGATGCGTGTCAGGGAGTGGAAGCGTGTGGCTTGTGTCGCAACGCCAACGCCACCATGCTGAAGGTAGAGCGCCATGCCCTCCCGCAGTACGGGAGAAGGTGAAGACACAAGGAGAGTCCATGAGCCAACCACGTGAACCCCGCGATCCCCATGAGCCGATCAGCGCCACGGAGCGTGATACGGCTGCCACGTCCTCGCACGACAGTGGCTTTGAAGATACGCCGATGCCTTCGCGTTCAGCCGCCAGTCAGCCGCAGGGCGAAGGGGAAGGACGTCTCGGCGATGCCTATGGGCGAATCCTGACGCGGCTGGAAGACAGCAGTGGTGAGCTGTCGTGGGATGGCCTCAAGGCCGAGCTGGATGAGGCGGTCAAGTTCGAGGCCGAGGTCGAGGAATTCACGCTCGACGAGCTGGCGCTGCTGCGTGCCTGGGTCGAGCGTGACATGCGTGAATTCCGCCGCCACCTGGCGACCGGTGGAGAAGGGATCGCCAGCTGGCTGGGGATCGATCTCTCGGTGCTGTCGCGCAGTGTCAGTTCCGCGCTGATGTCGATCGCGGACCGCACCGTGGTGGACCGCGCCCACTTCGAGGAAGACCTCGAGGCCGCGCGCGCCGACTACACCAGCGGCGAGGTCATCGCGCCGGGGCTATTGCATTGCGTGCACTGTGAGTCGACCACCACGCTCACGCGGCCCAGCGTGCTGGAACCCTGCCATGCCTGTGGACATCGTTTCTTCTCGCGTGGCGCGCCGCCCGTTACTCGTCAGCCCCCCACGACCGACGAGAGAGATCAGAGCTGATGGCGACACCGTCAGACTGGTTCGCCCCGGCGCACGCCACCTGGAGCGCCGGTCAGCGCCACAAGGCGTTGCAACAGCTGATCGAGCACTTCAACCAGCGCCCGCGTCCACGTGATGCGGGCCTCTTCAAGCAGATCTCCTATTACCTCTTTCTGCTCGCGGATTATCGCTCGGCCAGCCAGATTCTGGCCCAGGGGCATGTGGAGTGTCCGGCCGATGAAGAGATCGCGCTCAACCAGGTGGTGTGTCTGTCGCGTGCCAATGATGCCGCTGGCTCGCTGGCGGCCGGTGAGGCATTGGCCGCACGGGGCTGTCTCAATCCGGTGCTGTTCGACTCGCTGGCCAGCAGCGCGGCCAGGCTCAAGCGCCACGATGAGGCACGCGAGCATGGCAGTCGCGCCCTGGCGCTCAAGGACGAGCAGCATGGGAGCCTGCCGTTGGCGAAGGGCTGGCGACTGCCCGCTGCCCCCCCCTCGGCAGTCGCGGCCGGCAAGACGCGAGTGCTGGCCTTCGGTCTCTGGGGCAAGGGGCCGCGCTACTTGAACGGCATGCTGCATAACCTGCTGTTGGCACCGGTGCTATATCCGGGGTGGCGGGTTCGGCTCTATCACGATGACAGTGTGCCCGACGACTTTCTGGCTCTGGCGCGGGAACTGGACGCCGAGCTGATCGAGCGTCCCTCCAGTGACACCTTGAGGCAGCGGCTGTGTTGGCGCTTCGCGGTCGCCGATGACCCGACGGTGGGCTACTTCGTGGTTCGCGACTGCGACAGCGTCATCAGCCTGCGCGAAGTGCGCGCGGTGCAGATGTGGCTGACGTCCGGGCGCTTCTTCCATGTCATGCGTGACTGGTGGAGTCATACCGATCTGGTGCTGGCGGGGCTGTGGGGCGGGGTGGCCGGAGTCCTGCCGCCACTCGAGACATTGCTGGCCCGGTGGCAGCCACAGCATGTCGAGACGCCGAATATCGATCAGTGGTTCATGAAGGAATGCGTGTGGCGTTATCTGCGCGAAAGTCTGGTCAGCCACGACCGGTGTTACTCGCTGCAGATCAAGGGCCGCGACAGCCTGAAGTTCCCGGACGACGTGCTGGGAGAAGCGCCTGGCGGCACGGCGCATGTCGGCAGTGACGAGTGGACGCGCGATCGCGCCTTCCAGCGCCGCCAGCTGGGGCCATGGCTCAAGGAGGCCAGCTGGATGCGTGGCAGCGAATGAGCACAATCAATCCTGCGATAATCGACTGATGAGCGGGTTATAAAGACACACGAAGGGCTGCCCATGGGCAGCCCTTCGTGTGTCTTGCCAGCAGTCCTTCGCTTGTCTTGCCAGCAGTGCTGTCGGGGCTAGCGACCCACCAGCCAGCCGATCCATTCATGCAGTGCCCAACGTGACTGGGTCAGCGCGGAGCTGTTGGGGATCCAGGCATCGATGCCCAGTCCCGACACCGTGGTGTAGCCCACCGGCGCCGGGATGATGGTGCGGAAGCCCTGGTTCTGGAAGTTGCGCATCGCGCGCGGCATGTGCCAGGCGCTGGTCACCAGCACGATCTTGTTGATGTCGTCCTGCTCGAGCATCTCGCGCGTGAAGAGCGCATTCTGCTGGGTGTTCTCGCTGCGGTTTTCCAGCCAGCGCGCCGGGTAGTCGAATTCATCGATCAGCGAGCGCTGCATCAACTCGGCGAGGGTGCCGTCATCGGAGGATGATACCTTGCCACCGGTGAGCAGAATCGGCAGCTCCGCGTTGCGTGCCACGCGTACGCCTTCGTCCAGACGGCTGAGCGTCTCGCCATTGATGCGATCACGGCCCTGCAGCTCCGGGGCGTCGTAGTAGCGTCCGCCGGAAAGCACTACCACGGCCTGCGCCTGGATCCACTCTGCCGGTTCACTGGGCTGGATGCGCTCCAGCCCTGACATCAGCCGCGTGGAGACGACCGGAGAGGACAGCAGCCACATGCCCAGAATGGCCACGACCATCATGGCGCGTGCCAGGCCCGGCCAGCGCTTGAGGACGAGCATGGCCAAAAACAGCAGCAGGAGAGGCCCGCCGGGCGGCAATACCAGGTCCTTGATGATGCCGAGTAACTCGGTGATGCCCATTGTGGTCTCGCTTGTGCAGAGGCAGTGCCGGGCATCGGCCCGGCAGCGGGTAAGGTTGAGCGTTCAAGCATCTGAGGCCCCGGAGGCTCAGGCGTTCTGGGGCTCAGGCGTTCTGGGGCTCAGGCGTCCTGCGGGCGCTGACGGCGCGCCTTGAAGCATTCGTTGATGCCAAGCACGAGGCCCGGCGCCAGCAGCAGCGCGATCAGGATCCACACCGGCAGCAGGCCGTAGTGCATCCAGGGCGTCATGCCCAGTTGCAGCCGGATATCGCCAGTGACGGTGGCCTCCTCGAACTGGGGGGCCTGGGCGATGATCTCACCCTGCGGCGAGATGATCGCCGTGACGCCATTGCTGGTGGCTCGCAGCAGATAGCGGCCGTTTTCCAGCGCGCGCAGCTGGGCCATCTGCAGATGCTGCAGCGGGCCGATGGAGTGACCGAACCAGGTGTCATTGGAGACGGTCAGCAGCACGGTAGAGCTCAAGGCGCGCTGGCGGACCAGCTCCGGATAGACGATCTCGTAGCAGATCGCCACGCCGATACGCAGACCGCTGACCATCAGCGGAGGCTGCTGGCTGTCGCCTGACTGCATGCTCGACATCGGCAGGTCCAGGAAGCCGATGATGCCCCGCAGCCAGCTTTCCAGCGGTACATACTCGCCGAAGGGCACCAGGTGCTCCTTGCGATACTGGGCCGACGGGTCATCGATGGGAATCACGCTGTTGTAGAAGCGATTGTCGGCGTCACGCTCGACGATCCCGGTGATCAGACCGGTCTTGGGCGGCAGAGTTGCCTGGATGCGCTCGAGGAAGGGCTCGGCCTGGTCGCGCAGCATCGGCAGTGCCGTCTCCGGCCAGACGATCAGGTCGGCAACGTCCTGCACGGCGCGCGTCATCGCGGCGTAGGTATTGGCCGCACGGCGCTGACCTTCGGCGCTCCACTTGATCAACTGCGGCAGGTTGCCTTGCAGCAGGGCGACGCGCGCCGGCTGGCCGCCGGACTGTGTCCAGCTGGTTGGCAGCAGCAGCCCCGCGCTCCACAGCACGATCAGCGGCGCGATCGCCCACCAGCGGCGACGCAGGGCCAGATTCCACAGCAGCGCCCCGGACAAGGCGATGATCAGCGAGATACCGTAGACGCCAAGCACCGGCACCCAGCTGGCCAGCGGCGAGCCCACGGCACTGTTGCCCAGCAGCAGCCACGGGAAGCCGGTGAAGGCCCAGGTGCGGAACAGCTCGCTGAGCACGAACACCGCGGCGAATGACAGCACATCGAGCTTGCGTGAGCAGAAGCGTTGCCACAGGCCCATCCACAGCATCGGGAACAGCGCCATGCAGGCCACGAACAGCATCGTCAGCAGCACCGCCAGCGGCATGCCGGTATAGCCGTAATCATGGATCGAGACGTAGACCCAGCTGGCCCCGCTGCCGAACAGGCCGACCCCGAACCACCAGGCGCGCAGGAAGCCACCGCCTTCCATGCGCAGCGCCCCGTAGAGCAGGCCTGCGCCGATCGGGCCCAGCCACCACTGCTCGAAGGGGGCAAAGCTCAGGGTGACCAGTACCCCGGCAATGATCGCCAGTACATTGGCCAGCAACGAGGCGCCCGGGAAGCTCCTCGCGCGGGGGGAATCTGACATGCCGCTCTCCTTGTAAAATGCCAGACACATCGGCGGATGTGTCTGGCATTGTCCTCTATCGGGTCAGCCTGTGATCAGGCCATGAATCACTCGCCGCTGATGTGCGCACGATGCTCGGCCGAGGGCGGCGCGTCACCGGTGGCATCTTCCAGACGGCATACCTGTACCTGACGAATGCGACGATTGTCCGCATTGAGCACCGTGAAACGCCAGCCGGCGAAATCGGTGGATTCCTGACGGCGTGGCATGTGGCCGAAGCGCTGGATCATCAGACCGCCGATGGTGTCGAATTCCTCATCGGAGAAGTCGGTATCGAAGTGCTCATTGAAGTCATCGATGGTGGTCAACGCGCTGACGGCGAATTGACCATCGCCCAGCTCGCGGATGTCCTCATCCTCATCGGTGTCGTGCTCATCCTCGATATCCCCGACGATCTGCTCGAGAATATCCTCGATGGTGACAAGGCCTGCCGTGCCGCCGTACTCGTCGATGACCACCGCCATGTGATTGCGGGTCTCGCGGAATTCCTTGAGCAGGCTGTTGAGGCGCTTGGATTCGGGGATGAACATCGCCGGACGGATCGCTTCGCGCAGATCGAAGCGCTTGCGCTCGCTGTCATTTTGCAGAATCAGCGGCAAAAGGTCCTTGGCCAGCAGAATGCCGAGCACCTCGTCGAGGTTCTCGTCGATGACGGGATAGCGGGAGTGAGCCGATTCGAGAATCAGCGGCAGGTATTCCTCCGGGCGCTGATCGACCTGAATGGCCTGCACCTGGGAGCGGGGGATCATCACCTCGCGCACCTGCTGGTCGCTGATTTCCAGCGCGCCTTCGATGATGGCGATGGCGTCCTGATCGAGGTTGAGGCGTGGGCCTACCTCAGCCAGAAACTGGAGCAGCTCGCTACGGGAGCTGGGTTCGTCGGTGTCGCTTGAGAAGGCGCCGAACAGCTTATCGAGCCAGGTTTTCGAATGGCTTCCCGATCGGTCTTCGCTCATGCGTTAGTTTCTCTTTTCCTCGGTGGCGATACCCCATCGTCGTGGTGGTATCGGGGCAGCCGAGCGACCCGGGGACAAGCCCCGAGTCACCCGACGGCGGGGGCTGCCGATGCGCAACGGCACCGGCATCAGTGATTCTCTTCCCGGTAGGGGTCGGCGATGCCGAGCCCTGCCAGCACATGACGCTCGAGCGCTTCCATGCGTTCGGCTTCATCGTCCTCGATATGGTCATAGCCGAGCAAGTGCAAGGTGCCATGGACCAGCATGTGGGCGAAATGATTTTCCAGCGTCTTGCCCTGTTCCCGCGCTTCGCGGGCGACGACATGCACGCTGATGATCAGGTCGCCCAGAAAGCGCTGCTCATCCTGGCCTTGCTCATCAAGGGCCTGTTCACCCAAGGCCTGCTCAGCTGCGGTCTCGGGAGCCGCAGACGCGGTATCAGAGGCATCTGACTCGTCAGCTTCGCTCATGGTGTCTGACGCCAGCATGACATCGTCGCTGTTGTGGCCGTCGAGACCTTCCTCTTCGCCGGCGTCCAGATCGCCCTCCGGCATGCCCGCAAGCGGCAGACTGTCGTCCTCGCCTTCCTCGGCGAAGCGCGCGGCCAGTTCCGGCGGCAGGGCGAAGTCGTCCAGATCCAGCGGCTCGTGCGGGAAGGACAGCACGTTGGTCGGGGAATCCTTGCCACGATAATCGCGATTGAGGCCCTGACTCTCTGCTTCTTCCACCAGACGCACGGTCAGCTCGTGAGGCGCGGCGGCGGCGCTGGCATCGTGCTCGAGTGCGCCATCTTCCGCGGCGGCCAGCAGTGCAGCCGCCACCCAGGCTTCCAATTGATGGCTGGCCGGCAGCGGCTGGCCGTCGAATTCACTCTCGCCGATGGCCAGTTGCAGGTCCACGACGACCGCAGGGGCTTCGCTCACTGGCTACCTCCCGTCGGGGTGTTGGCAGGCGGCACGTTGCTCTGGGCATTCAGCGCCGCCATGCGTGCTTCGCGCTCGGCCTGACGCTGCTCGCGACGCTCGCCTTCCTGCTGCTCTTCCGCGGCTTCGAAGGAGTCGTAGGCCTCGACGATACGCTGCACCAGCGGGTGACGCACGACATCCTTGGCCAAGAAGCGCGTGATGCTGATCCCCGGGGTGTCCTTGAGCACTTCCAGCACATGGGCAAGGCCGGACTGGGTGCCACGTGGCAGATCGACCTGCGAGACGTCACCGGTGATGACGGCGGTGGAGCCGAAACCGATGCGCGTCAGGAACATCTTCATCTGCTCGCGCGTGGTGTTCTGGGATTCATCGAGAATGATGTAGGCGTTGTTGAGCGTCCGGCCGCGCATGTAGGCCAGCGGCGCGATCTCGATGATCTGGCGCTCGATCATCTTGTTGACGTGTTCGAAGCCGAGCATCTCGTACAGGGCGTCGTAGAGCGGGCGCAGGTAGGGGTCGATCTTCTGGGCCAGGTCCCCCGGCAGGAAGCCGAGTTTCTCGCCGGCCTCGACCGCCGGACGCACCAGCAGGATACGTCGCACTTCATTGTTGTTGAGCGCTTCCACGGCAGCGGCGACGGCAAGGTAGGTCTTGCCGGTACCGGCCGGGCCGATGCCGAAGTTGATGTCGTGATTGCGCATCTCGGTGACATAGCCCTGCTGGTTGAAGCCGCGTGGGCGCACCAGCACCTTGGGCGTGCGGATCACCACATCACCGTAGGTGGCGCCCTGGTCCTCGGCGGCTTCGACCAGCGCCTCGACGCCGGATTCCTGCAGGAACAGATGGACGGTCTCGGCATCGACGTCGCCGGCGCCGGTCTCGCGATACAGATGCTCCAGCACGTTGGCGGTCGCCTTCACGGCCGCCGCGGGGCCTGCGACCTGGAAGTCGTTGCCGCGGTTGCGCAGGGTGACACCGAGCCGGGATTCGATCAGCTTGAGATGCTCGTCGCGCTGGCCGGTCAGGCTGGCCAGACGCTGCGGGTCTGCCGGCTCAAGCGTCATGTTGAGAATGCGATTGGCTTGCTGTGACTGGTGGCTCAAGGCGTCGAATATCCTGATAGTGATGAGTGACGATGATGCTTGGCGATGAGGGGCAGCCGCGATGGCGTGATGCACGGAGCGCTCTGCCCGCCGCGGCGCATGACGGCGCCATTTCAGTGTCAATGGTGACGCGTTGCCGAAGTCTCAAGAGAGCTTAATGCGCGATGGCCGTACAGGGCAATTGTCCTGTACGGCCAGCGTGGCTATCTGCTTGATAGCGGGGGCTGATGGCGCCTCGTCAATGCCGGGAGCGACGTGCGATCAATAGCGGTAGGGTGAGCTGAGCTCACCGCGCAGGGAGTTGGGATAGGCCTCGGTGATCTCGACATCCACCAGGTAGCCGATCAGCTCGGTCGGGTTGGCAGCGCGGAAGTTGACCACCCGATTGTTCTCGGTGCGCCCTGACAGCAGGCCCGGATCACGTGGCGAGAAGCCGGAGACCAGGATGCGCTGGGTGGTGCCGACCATCTTGCGACCGATCTGCATCGCCTGCTGGTTGATGCGATCCTGCAGGATGAGCAGGCGCTCCTTCTTCACCTCTTCCGGGGTGTCGTCTTCGAGATTCGCCGCCGGAGTGCCCGGGCGTGCGGAGTAGATGAAGCTGAAGGAGTGATCGAAGCCGATCTGGCCGATCAGGTCCATGGTGTCCATGAAGTCCTGATCGGTCTCGCCCGGGAAGCCGACGATGAAGTCGGAGGAGAAGCTGATGTCCGGGCGCAGTGCGCGGATGCGTTCGAGCTTGTCGATGTAGAGGTCACGCTCGTGGCCGCGCTTCATCGCCGCCAGAATGCGGTTGGAGCCTGACTGCACCGGCAGGTGCAGGTGGCTGACCAGCTCCGGGATTTCACCGAAGGCCTCGATCAGCGAGTCCTTGAACTCCAGCGGGTGCGAGGTAGTGAAGCGGATACGGTCGATGCCCTCGACCTGCGCCACGCAGCTGATCAGCTCGGCGAGGTCGATCTCCTCGCCCAGCTGGTTGAGACCGGCGTAGGCGTTGACGTTCTGGCCCAGCAGGTTGATCTCGCGCACGCCCTGGTCGGCCAGGTGGATGACTTCATCCATCACCTTCTCGAAGGGACGCGAGACTTCCTCACCGCGGGTGTAGGGCACCACGCAGAAGGTGCAGTACTTGGAGCAGCCTTCCATGACCGAGACGAAGGCGCTGGCACCGTCGCTCTTGGGTGCGGGCAGGTTGTCGAACTTCTCGATCTCGGGAAAGGTCACGTCGACGACGGAAATCTGCTTGAGGCTGTCGCGGCGGGTATCGAGCATCTTCGGCACGCGGTGCAGTGTCTGCGGGCCGAACACCATGTCCACATGCGGGGCACGCTTGCGCAGGTTGTCGCCTTCCTGACTGGCCACGCAGCCGCCGACGCCGATCACCAGCTCCGGGTTCTTTTCCTTGAGCTTCTTCCAGCGTCCCAGCTGGTGGAACACCTTCTCCTGCGCCTTCTCGCGGATGGAGCAGGTGTTGAGCAGGATGACGTCTGCTTCGGATTCGTCGCTGGTGACTTCCATCTGATGCGATTCGCCGAGCAGATCCGCCATGCGCGCGGAGTCATACTCGTTCATCTGGCAGCCGTGAGTCTTGATGAAGAGTTTCTTCGCCATTGCCTTGTGTGAACGCTCTGAGCTGCGCGCCCGGGCTTCGTGCGCCTCGCGCCCGGGCACATGGTGGCGGCGGGCAGCGTCAGCGGTCAGGAGAAGCGGGCGCGACTTGTAATGAATGAGCCCCGGCGCCGATGGCTGGCCGGGAATCGAGGGCGCGACGATACCGTGCCAAGCGGCACGCTGATCGGGTCGAGGCCAAAATCGGGACGGCACAGTATAGGAGTCTGCCGGCCATGCGGCCAGCCCTGTCGCATCGCTGTCAGCAATGAGGAGGATGCCTGCCAACCACCGGTTCAGCCTGATGGTGGCTGTGGTATCCTCACGAGATAGTCCGCGCATGCCCTGACGCTACAACAGGGGCTTGGCATGTTTCATAGTTATCAGGCAGGTGTTGCGCAACGCACATCAGGCTGTCAATGGCTTGATTTGTTGAGGTTTTCATGCCGATAGCCCGGCTGCCTGAGCTGGTTAAAATTTGATCGATTTGTTGGCGGAGCAGGCATTTCGCCGTGCGCAGACCTGCCCCTTTGAGGTTGTCCCAAGACTTATCCACAGAAAGTGTGGATGTCTGAAGACACTGAAATGACAGTCTCGGATTTTTCTCGCGGCAATTTCGTTACCGTACGTCCAAGCGCGACAGCGATGCCAGGCAGGACGCCTTGCATTGCGCAACCTGGCAGACACCGCATGGGCAGACAGGGCGAGCTTCCCTTCGCCCAAAAGCGGTCGATCATGTTCGGCATATGGGGACGCAGGGTTCAGCGTGTTTCCTCCGCGTCTCCACACGCCTGACACGGTCGGCTTACGCCCTTAGACAGCCATGAAGAACACGATATGACGCGATTCTCCATTACCAGCACCCCTTCATCTTTCGGTCTCCTGTCACCCCGATCGCCGTGTTCGTCGCTTGCGCGCTCACTGCGCCGTGTGGTGCTGGGGGCTGGCGTCGCCGGCAGCCTGCTGTTGGGCGCACCGCTGGCCAATGCGGCCACCGACCGTTGGGTCGCCGATGACCTCACCACCTTCGTGCGCAGTGGCCCGACGGATGGCTACCGCATCGTGGGTACGGTGAAAGCCGGCCAGCCGGTCGAGCTGCTCGAGGTCAAGAATGACTACAGCAAGATCCGCACTGCCAGCGGCGACGTGGTGTGGATTCCCTCCGCTGACCTGCAGGACACCCAGAGCGTCAATGCCCGGGTGCCAGAGCTGAGCGCCAGGGTCAAGGAATTGACAGCCAGGCTCGACGGCATCAATGAAGAGTGGGAAACCCGTGTCGAGGACATGAAGACCGGCCTCGAGACGCGTCAGGCGCGTATCGAAGAGCTTGAGCAGGCCAGCAACAGCCAGTCAGCCGAGCTTGCCCAGGCGCGCAGCAAGATGCAGGACATGGAAACCAAGCTCGATACCAAGAAGCAGGACCTGCTGATGCGCTACTTCATGTACGGCGGTGGCGTGGCGGGTGTCGGCCTGCTGGTCGGCCTGATCGTGCCGCATCTGCCGCGTCGCAAGAAGAAGCGTCACGGCTTCCTGTAAGGCATTCTGGTAACCGATAGCAGAGGGAGTGAGCCAGCTCATGTCGGCAGAAGATACGACGATGGACGCGACGCCGGCCAGTGACCTCTGGCTGGCGCGATGGCAGGAAGGGCGGATCGGCTTTCATCTGCCTGCCACACATTCGGCGCTGGAGCGCTGGTGGCCGCGACTTGAGATCGCGGCGGGCGCCAAGGTGCTGGTGCCGTTGTGTGGCAAGAGTCTCGACATGCGCTGGCTGGCGGCGCAGGGCTATCCGGTGCTGGGCATCGAGCTTGCCCGCCAGGCCTGCGAGCAGTTCGTCGCCGAAGGCGCCGGGGATGTCTCGCGCTATCGGCTGGAGCACTTCGAATGCTTCCGCCAGGGCATGGTCGAGTTGTGGTGCGGAGACTTCTTCCACTTCCATATCGACCATGTCGATCATCTGGACGCCTTCTATGATCGCGCCGCGCTGATCGCCTTGCCGCCGGCCACCCGGCAGCGCTATGCCTTCCATCTGGCGCAGCTGCTGCCCCCGGGCGCGCGTGGCCTGTTGATCAGTCTCGAGCGGCAGACGGAGCAGCATCAGGGCCCGCCGTTCCATGTCGCCGAAGACGAGATTCGTCAGCTGTTGAGCGCCAACTTCACGCTTGAGGTGCTGGAGCGTCGCGCCCCGGATGATCGCGGCCTGCGTGAGACGGTGTGGAGTCTGGTGCGCAAGGGACCGCGTCGCTGACGACTCAGGGGGGATCTTGTCAGTCAGGTCCAGTCTTCTTGAGGGCCCAGTCCTCATGAAAAACGCCACCGCCGCCCAATGGGCGGCGGTGGCGTTTTCGTTGGTGGCGAGCTGCTGATTGAGCTTGCTGATTGGACTTACTGGTCGAGCTGGCGGATCAGCGTGGTGTCCTGGAAGGCGCGAGTCAGCGCATCGCCGATCACCTCAGAGACCATCTCGGTATTCTTCTCCTGACTCGGCTTGAGGGCATAGCCCTGGTCACGCGTCGCGGTGTAGCTGCCGGTATAGCGCTGCTTGCCGGACACGGCGACGGCCTTGATCACGCCATTGAGTGTCGCGGTGTCGGTGATCAGGCCGCCGCGCTTCACGCCATAGGCCAGCTCGGTCAACGAGATGGTCAGCTCAGCAGCACCTTGGTTGGCCTGTTCGGCGGACACCGGCACGAAGCCCATGCGGCGCAAGGCGCTGATGGTCTGGGCCTCAAGCTTGGGCGTCAGGTCACCGGTCGGCACGACCAGATAGCTTGAAGCGTTGGTGGCGCCATCGCGAGAGCCGATGCGCTCGGACGGGCGTTCATCCATCACCTCTACCACGACCTGCTGACCATGGCCGACCACGCCCATCTCACCGACTTGTGGATTGACGTACAGGCGCTGCGGGCTGGTGCCGCAAGCGCTGAGAACTGCCGCAGTGGCGATCAGGGCCACGCTCATGCAGGTGGTACGCAATTGACGCATCATCATCAAAAATCCTTGGCCTTGGGCCGGTAATCGTGGAAGTCGTCTCGGTCATCCGCTGCCAACGAGTGGCGTGATGCGGGAGCCCGGAGACTGGATGGCGCGAGTATAGGGGCAGAATCATCCGTGGCGTAGTGGAAATTCATGCTCACGCATGTCACTTGATGGCGACATTCTCGAGAGTTCATGCGGGATCGACACGGCGCGCCAATGCCAGCAATCCCAGCAGGGGGCCGGGCAGCAACGTCAGCAAAAGAAGCGTGCCGTGACTGGCGATCAATGGAGTGAGCAGCGCGATCGAGACCAGTGACAGACTGAAGCCGCAGGCATTCATCAGGGCCAGTGCACTGGCCTGCAACTCCACTGGGGTACCGCCCGCCGCGAGTGCCGAGAACTGTGGGGAATCGATGGCGGCCAACAGGCTCCAGAGTGCGAGCAGGCAGAACAGAAGTCCGTAACCTGCCTCCAGTTGCATGGCGGCAACGAAGCACAGTGTCAGGGTGACGGAACCCGCCAGACCAAGGCGCGCGACCCACAGGCTGCCGCGTTTGCGTGATACCCAGCCACCGGCGATGCAGCCCGGTGCACCGACCGCGATCACGATGAAACTATGCAGGGCCAGAGTCGCGGGTGTCAGCGTCATGCCCGTTGCGCTTGCCATCCGCGACAACAGCCAGGGGACCAGTGCCCATAGCGTGTATAGCTCCCACATATGACCGAAGTAACCCAGTGCGCCGCGCACGAAACCCGGGTATTGCCAGGCCGCCATCCCGCGGGTGGCGCGCGCAAGAAAGGTGCTGCTGCCGGGAGTGATGCCGCTGGATGGTGGGGGATTCGCTGTCTGCGCCACGGGGGGTGGTGCCAGTAGCGCGATCAGGCCAGCGCCCGTGAGCGCCAGAAGTGAGGCCATGACGATGGCCGTGCCCCACGACAATGAGAGCCCGCCGCTCTGTTGCAGCGCCGCCAGTGCATGCGGTAGCGACGTGCCCAGCACCAGCATGCCGACCAGCCAGGCAAGTGCCGCGCCGGCTCGGTCAGGGGCGCTCTGCAACATCAGCTTCAAGCCGATGGGGTAGATGCCGGCCAGTGCCAGCCCCGTCAGCACGCGCAGGCTTGAGGCGCTGAGCAGCCCCGGCGCGATCAACAGTGCCAGATTGGTCAGCGCGCCCAGTACGCAGGAGACCATGAACAGATGGCGCGCGGCGAAGCGATCTGCAAGGCCTGCAAGTCCCAGCGCCAGGGTGCCGACGATGAAGCCGCCCTGTACCGAGGAGGTCAGTTGTCCGAGTGCCGCTGCGCTGTCGCTCGTGAAACTCCAGCTTTCCAGCATGGGGGCGAGTACGGCATTGGGGGTAAACCACAGGCTGGTGCCGAACAGCTGTGCCAGTGCGATCAAGGCGACCGGATAGCGGTTGGCCCATTGCCGCCAGCCAGAGATGGGCGGCGTGAGTGACTTGGTGGAGGACACGAGGGCACCTTGTAGGGCAGAGGGCATGATGGCGCAGCAAGACGCGAACGGGCGACACCGAAGTGTCGCCCGTCACAGATAGCCCGCCCCATCAATGGGGTCAAGACTAATAATATGGCATATAATTAGTCTGTTAACAATTTCCGCAGGCAATCGCGTGAGACAGCCAGAACAGCGTGTCGATCAAAGCCCCATCGCCGAGGAAGTGGAACGGCGCGGGTCAGCACCGCCGTAGAAGGTGCCGTCGTCGATCATGATCGACTGGATGGCGCCCATGGCGTCCTTGGTCACTACCTTGTGGCCCATCGCCTCGAGCAGACGGATGGTATCCTTGCTGATGCCCGCCTCGATGCGAATCTCGTCCGGCAGCCACTGGTGGTGGATACGCGGTGCGCTGACCGCCGACTGGATGTTCATGCCGTGGTCGATCACGTTCATGATCACCTGCAGGGTGGTGGTGATGATGCGCGAGCCGCCGGGACTACCGGTGACGAGGAAGTTCTTGCCATCCTTCATCACGATGGTCGGGCTCATGGAAGACAGCATGCGCTTGTTCGGCTCGATCTTGTTGGCGATGCCGCCGATCAGGCCATAGGCATTCGGCACGCCCGGCTTGGCGGAGAAATCATCCATCTCGTTGTTGAGCAGGAAACCTGCGCCATCGACCACGATGCCGGAGCCATAGCTGAAGTTGATGGTGTAGGTATTGGAGACGGCCAGACCATTGCCATCGGCAATCGAGAAGTGCGTGGTCTGGTTCGACTCATACGGCTGCGGCTTGCCGGGCTTGACCTCACTGGAGGGCGTAGCCTTGTCGAGCTCGAACTGGGCGCGCAATTCCTTGGCGTAGTCCTTGGAGATGATGCCCGACAGCGGCACATCGACGAAGTCGGTATCCCCCAGATACTCGGAGCGGTCGGCGTAGGCGCGGCGCATCGCTTCCGCCATCACATGGATGGTGGCGGCGGAATTGAAGCCCATCGCCTGGATGTCATCGCCTTCGAGCATGTTGAGAATCTCGACGATGTGCGCGCCGCCGGAGGAGGGCGGGCTCATCGAGAAGATGTCATAGCCACGATAGGTGCCGTGGACCGGCTCGCGGATGGCCGGCTCGTAGGCCTTCAGGTCATCCAGCGTCATGATGCCGTCGTGACGCTCCATCTCGGCGACGATCAGCTTTGCGGTCTCGCCTTCATAGAACTCGCGCGGGCCATCGGCGGCGATGCGCTTGAGTGTCGCGGCCAGTTCCGGCTGCTTGAACAGCTCACCGGCTTGATAATTGCTGCCATCCGGCTTGTAGAACACCTTGGCGGTGCTGTCCCACTTGGCCAGACGGTCCTTGGCATCGCTCAAGCCCTTGGCGAAGCGCGTCGGAATCACGAAGCCGTCTTCGGCCAGCTTGATGGCCGGGGCGAGGGCCTGCTCGAGGCTCAAGGTGCCGTAGTCTTCCAGCGCCTTGGCAAGGCCTGCGACGGTGCCGGGCACGCCTGCCGCACGGTGGGTGAAGCGTGACCACTCGGAGACCGCCTCGCCATTCTCATCCTGGAACATCGTCTCGCTGGCCGCCGCCGGGGCCTTCTCGCGGTAGTCGATGGCCACCACTTCGCCGGTCTTCTCATCGGACACCAGCATGAAGCCGCCGCCACCGATATTGCCGGAGCGCGGCTGGGTCACGGCCAGTGCGAAGCCTGCCACCACGGCAGCGTCGACGGCGTTGCCGCCATCGGCCAGCACATCGCGTGCGACCTGGGAGGCCAGATAGTGGCTGGTCGCGACCATGCCGTGCTTGCCTTCCTGGGGGTGGAAGCGCTCGCCTTCCAGAATCGCGGAAGACTCGGCGAAGGCAGCGGGAATCGCCGTGGGCAGCAGGCCGGCCAGCGGCAACAGTGTGGCGGCGGCCAGCGCTTTCAGGTGTCTGCGGTTTGCGAGAGGGTTGTCGAACATGAGAGGTATCGGTTCCTGTTATCGTTATATGAGATGCGACATGACGCGTGCGTGCGAGGAACATGCGCAGAATGGCCAGTGAACTGCTCACTGGGCCGAGAGAACAGCTTAACTATCAGTTGCTAATGCACCAATTTCAACTTTGTACGGCAATATTCTTGTGGGTGTCTTATTTGGAAGGGGATGTAGCGACTTGAAGGGAGTGGCTGCCGGTAGGGAGACAGATGGGGGCGGCGACGGATCGGCAGCGAGGGACCGGCAGGCTGGCGGTGCACATTCACACAGCGCCTGTCTTTTGTGAGAGGGTGGCGTAAAATGCCCCTTCCACTTCTCGCTGGCGCCTGATGACATGTCTGAACTACTGCCGAATGACTTCAAGATTGCCCCGTCGATCCTGTCTGCCGACTTCGCCCGTCTGGGGCAGGAGGTCGAGGATGTGCTGGCCTCCGGGGCCGATATCGTCCACTTCGACGTGATGGACAATCATTACGTGCCCAACCTGACCATCGGGCCGATGGTGTGCAAGGCGCTGCGTGATTACGGCATCAGTGCCGAGATAGACGCCCACCTGATGGTCACGCCGGTCGACCGCATGATCGGTGACTTCGCCGAGGCCGGTGCCAGCTACATCACCTTCCATCCTGAGGCCTCCGACCACGTCGACCGCTCGCTGCAGCTGATCCGTGATGCGGGCTGCAAGTCCGGTCTGGTATTCAATCCGGCCACGCCGCTGTCCTACCTCGACTACGTGATGGACAAGGTCGACATGATCCTGTTGATGAGCGTCAACCCGGGCTTCGGCGGCCAGTCGTTCATCCCCGGCACCCTCGACAAGCTGCGTGAAGCGCGTCGTCGCATCGATGCCTCCGGCTACAACATCCGTCTCGAGATCGATGGTGGCGTCAAGGTCGACAATATCGCCGAGATCGCGCGTGCCGGTGCCGACACCTTCGTGGCCGGTTCCGCCATCTTCAATGCGTGCAGTGACAGCGATGCCAACCGCTACGACAGCGTATTGGCGAAGCTGCGTGCCGAGCTTGCCAGCGTGCGCAGCTGATCGCGTGGCGGATGACAGCACGCGGGCTTGCGAAGCAGCCGACGGCTCGGCTCACGCCGGGACGCTCAGCGAGTGGTCGCTGTACGTACTCGAGACGGCCCAGGGGCGCCTCTACACCGGTATCAGTACCGATGTGGCGCGCCGTGTGAGCGAGCATGAGTGCGGCAAGCGCGGTGCACGAGCGCTGCGCGGCAAGGGGCCTTTGATGCTGTGTTATCAACAGTTGGTCGGCGATCGCTCGCGGGCGCTCAAGCTCGAATATCGCGTCAAGCAGCTGAGTGTGGCGGCCAAGCGCCGGCTGATCGCCGGTGAGATGACACTGGACAGCCTGCTCGACTGACGGTCTGCTGATTGCATGCTTGAAACGAAAACGCCCCCAGCGGTCTCCGCTGGGGGCGTTTTGTCGACTGGCGACCCTGCCGGGCAGGCTGTCTCAGTCTCAGTGCAGTTTCATCTTCGGACGCAGGTAACGGTTCAGGCCATCGACCACCACTGTCATGCCGGTCTTGACCACGCCGTGGATCGCCATCTGGTGCATGCGATACAGCGAGGCGTAGAAGAACTTGGCCAGGCGACCTTCGATGAACAGTGAACGCGCCGACGCACCGCGCATCAGCGAGCCGACGGCGTCGAAGTGCGCCAGCGAGATCAGCGAGCCGTGGTCCTTGAACACGAAGTCCTTGAGCGGCTTGTTGGCCATCGCGGCGCGCAGGTTCTTGACCATCAGGCTAGCCTGCTGGTGAGCGGCCTGGGCACGCGGCGGAACGCGCTTGTCATCCGGCTGCGGGCAGCTGGCGCAGTCACCGAGCGCGAAGATGAACTCATCATCGATGCTCTGCATGGTCTGGTGCACCTTGACCTGGTTGTTGCGCTCGGTGGACAGGCCCAGCTCGGACAGGAAGGCGGGCGCCCGGATACCGGCGGCCCAGACGCTCAGGTCGGCTTCGATCAGGGTGCCATCGGCAGTGGTGATGCCGCGTGAGTCGGCGCAGGTCACCCGGGTATCGACGTGGATATCGACGCCCAGCCTGGTCAGCTCCTTGGCAACCGGCTTGCCGATGCGTTCCGGCAGGGCGGGCAGGATGCGCGGTGCAGCCTCGATCAGGTGGACCTTGACCTGGCGGTCTTCCAGCGAGGAGAAACCGTAGCTGTGCAGCATCTTGGAGGCGTCGAACAGCTCGGCGGAGAGTTCGACCCCGGTGGCGCCGGCGCCGATGATGGCGACGTTGAGCTGCTGGCGCTCGCATTCCTTGCCGTTGGCGCTGAAGCGCAGGAAGGTGTCGAGCATGTCGCGGCGGAATTTCTCGGCCTGCTGCGGGCTGTCCAGGAAGTGGCAATGCTCGGCGACGCCTTCGGTGCCGAAATCATTGGACACGCTGCCCAGTGACAGTACCAGATAGTCATAGCTGAGCTGGCGGGCAGGCAGCAGCACGTTGCCCTTGGCGTCATGGATGGCGGCCAGAGTCAGCTGCTTCTCTTCACGCTCCAGGCTTTCCAGAGTGCCGCGCTGGAACTTGTAGCCGTGGGCCTTGGAATGGCCCTGGTAGGAGACTTCATCGAGACCGGAATCCAGCACGCCGGTGGCCACTTCGTGCAGCAGCGGTTTCCAGATGTGCGTGGAATTGCGGTCGATCAGAATGATCTCGGCTTTCTTCTTGCGGCCCAGCTTGTGGCCCAGTTTGGTGACGAGTTCCAGACCGCCGGCGCCTCCGCCAACGACTACGATGCGGGGAATGGCCATTGAGTGCTCCTGAGAGTGACAAGGTCGAAAAGGACAAGCAGAAACTGGCTGTCGCCGGAGCGTCGGGTCGCGCATTTTTTCGTTGTCACTGGCGCCACACCCGGAGGGACGGTCGACGGAATGGCGCTATGGTAACGTGGCCACTGGCGTGCTAATAGTGGCAAGGTGAAGGAATGTAATTTTTTTACGGATTTTTCCAACAAAACAGATGAAACCATGCGTTGCGTGGATGAATGACGGACGATTCTCATCCCGTGACAGCCGGATTCAGCGGGTGGTCTCAGGAGGCCAGGTGAGCGAAAAGACGGTGATGCAGACTTTTGAGGAGGCGCCTGTCCAGATTGCGCCTCATTCAGCTTCCACACCTTGCGATACCGCGCATGGCGGGGGTGCTCTCGGGGCCCGGCC
Organism: Cobetia sp. LC6; assembly: GCF_030264805.1. Lineage (NCBI taxonomy): Bacteria > Pseudomonadati > Pseudomonadota > Gammaproteobacteria > Oceanospirillales > Halomonadaceae > Cobetia > Cobetia sp. LC6. The sequence continues at coordinate 47,666 of NZ_JASSPL010000018.1, forward strand.
CGAGCAGGCACAGGGCCTCGATCACGGACTGGCGCATCCGGCGTTGCGGGGCATCGGGATGGTGGCCTTCGATCTGGATGGCACCCTCATCGACTCGGTGCCGGATCTCGCCCATGCGATCGACAGGATGCTGATCGATGCAGGCCTGACGGTACTCGGGGAAGGCCGCGTGCGCGACTTCGTCGGCAATGGATCGCGGGTGCTGGTGGAGCGCGCCCTGGCAGCACATGGCCTGGCGACCGATGACCTGTCACGGGTCGAGCAGGCGCATCAGAGTTTCCTGGCACATTACGCCGCCGATCCCAGCTCACGGACACGGCTCTACCCCGGTGCGCGTGAGTGTCTGGAAGGCCTGCGCCAGGCCGGGATCCCGCTGGTGCTGATCACCAACAAGCCGGAGGCCTTCATCGAACCGTTGCTTTCGCACTTCGCGCTGAGCGAGCACTTCGCGCTGGCGCTGGGCGGCGACAGTCTGCCGACGCGCAAGCCGGACCCCGCGCCCCTGCTGTTCGCCGCCGAGCGGCTGGGAGTGCCGCCGCGTCAGGCCTTGATGGTCGGTGACTCGCGTCACGATATCGCGGCAGGCCGCGCCGCCGGCTTCCGCACCCTGGCGGTGCCTTACGGCTACAACCATGGCGAGCCGATCTCGCGCAGCCATCCGGATCACATCGTCGACTCGCTTGCCGAGCTTGTCGTGGCTGACTGAGCCTGCCAGACAGCGCTGCCGCCAGCGACACGCGATGATAGACTGAGCCCCAGACAAGCCGGCCTCGTGCCGGCAACGCACCCTCCGTGGAAGGAACTGCAGGTCATGATGACCCCACAACACTTCGCTGAACTGGCCGAAGCCGGTTACAACCGCATTCCCGTCACCCGTGACGTGCTGGCGGACCTCGACACGCCACTGTCTACCTATCTCAAGCTGGCCGACATGCCGTGGACCTTCCTGCTGGAGTCCGTGCAGGGTGGCGAGAAGTGGGGGCGCTACTCCATCATTGGCCTGCCGTGTCGCGAGCGCATCGAGGTGCGTGGCCAGGTGGTCTCGCATCTGATCAATGGCGAGCAGACCGGCATGACCGAGGTCGAGGACCCCCTCGACTGGATCGAGCAGTTCCAGACCCGTTTCCGTGTGCCGGTCATCGAAGGTGCGCCGCGCTTCAATGGCGGTCTGGTCGGCTACTTCGGCTATGACACCGTGCGTTATATCGAACCGCGCCTGCGTGGTGTCGAGAAGCCGGACCCGCTGGGCGTGCCGGACATCCTGCTGATGGTCGCCGATGAGCTGGTGATCTTCGACAATCTGTCCGGGCGTCTGACGCTGTTGACCCACGCCGACCCGGCAACGCCGAACGCCTACGAGGCCGCCTGCGAGCGTCTCGAACGTCTCGAGATCCAGCTGCGCAGCGCGACGCTGAATACCGTCAGCCCCGGTACCGGCGGCGAGCCGGTCAAGGAGACCGACTTCACCTCCGGCTTCACCGAGGAAGGCTTCAAGGGTGCAGTGGATAAGATCAAGGAATACGTGCTGGCCGGTGATGTCATGCAGTGCGTGCCGTCTCAACGCATGTCGATTCCCTATCGTGCCGCGCCGCTGGATCTCTACCGCGCACTGCGCAGTCTGAATCCCTCGCCATACATGTTCTTCTTCAATTTGGATGACCACCACGTCATCGGCTCGTCGCCGGAGATTCTCTCGCGTCTCGAGGATGGCGAGGTCGCGGTGCGTCCGATCGCCGGGACTCGCGTGCGCGGCGCCACCGAAGAGGAAGACCTGGCGCTGGAGAAGGACCTGCTGTCAGACCCCAAGGAAGTCGCCGAGCACCTGATGCTGATCGACCTGGGCCGCAATGATGCCGGTCGCATCAGTCAGACCGGCAGCGTCAAGGTGACGGACCAGATGGTGGTGGAGCGCTATTCCCACGTCATGCACATCGTCTCCAACGTCACCGGCAAGCTGAAGGAAGGCCTGGGGCCGATGGATGTGCTGCGGGCCACCTTCCCGGCCGGTACCCTGTCCGGCGCGCCGAAGATTCGCGCCATGGAGATCATCGACGAGGTGGAGCCGGTCAAGCGCGGTATCTATTCCGGCGCGGTGGGCTATCTCTCCTGGCACGGCAACATGGATACCGCCATCGCGATCCGCACCGCGGTGCTCAAGGACAAGGTGCTGCACGTCCAGGCTGGCGCCGGAATCGTGGCCGATTCCGTGCCGCAGTCCGAGTGGGATGAGACCCTCAACAAGGGGCGTGCACTGTTCCGTGCCGTGGCGATGGCGGAGCGCGGTCTGGACAACCTGGACTGAACGGCGCGCCACGCATTTCGGGAGTGACTCGCCAGTGTTCGCGGGTCGCTCCCTGCAACGGCGCATGTGATTGACACTCCTGGCAGCTCAACGCACTATTGATCCCATGACGCTACGTGACCCGCACGACCTCAGCCAGCAGTGGTGGCGCTCCTGACAAGGGGGCGGCTTTCGCATGTCTGAAGTTCGAGGACGTACGACCAGAAGAATGCCGCCGACCAGGGCGGCATTTTTGTTGCTGGACGGCGGGAACGACACCACAGGAGAGCGGGCAGGCCGGTGAATCACGGCGCATGATCCGCTCCCGAGAATGGACACTGACCATGCAGACATTCACTTCGCAGGACGCCAGCACGCCACGCGTGCTGATGATCGACAACTTTGACAGCTTCACCTACAACATCGTCCAGTATCTGAGTGAGCTGGGCGCGGAAGTGCTGACCGTGCGCAATGACGCCATCACCCTCGAGCAGATCGAGGCGCTCGGCGCTTCACATCTGGTGCTGGGCCCGGGGCCGTGTACGCCCAACGAGGCCGGCATCACGCTGGAAACCATTCATCACTTCGCCGGCAAGCTGCCGATTCTGGGCGTGTGCCTCGGTCACCAGGCCATCGGTCAGGTCTATGGCGGCAAGGTGGTACGTGCCCCCCAGGTGATGCACGGCAAGACCTCCGCCGTGCGTCACGACAACAGCGGTGTCTTCGCCGCGCTGGCCGAGCCGCTGGAAGTCACGCGTTATCACTCGCTGGTGGTCGATCGCGAGAGCCTGCCCGAGTGTCTGATCGTCACCAGCTGGACGGATGACGAGGATGTCACGCCTCAGTTGATCATGGGCCTGCGTCATCGCGAGCTGGATGTCGAAGGCGTCCAGTTCCACCCCGAGTCGATCCTGACATTGCAGGGGCATGAGCTTCTGGCTAACTTCCTGCGCCGTGGCGAGGCTGCGAAAGCCGCTTGAGCGGGCGTTGATCGCAAGAGTCACATCCTATTTTTTCATGCGTCAGTCGCTGAGGCTGGCGCCTGCGGAGACACAACATGCAGATGCGTGAGGCGATTGGCGCCGTGATGCGCCGCCAGCACCTGAGCTACGACGACACTCATGCGGTCATGACGGCCATCATGACCGGCGAGGCGACCCAGGCGCAGATCGGGGCCTTGCTGATGGCGCTGTCGATGAAGGGCGAGACCGTCGATGAGCTGGCCGCCGCCGCCCGGGTGATGCGTGAGCTGATGACGCGTGTCACGGTGCGTGCCACCGATGCAGTGGATATCGTCGGCACCGGCGGTGATGGTGCCAACCTGTTCAATGTCTCCACGGCGGCAAGTTTCGTGGTGGCGGCCGCGGGTGGCCATGTGGCCAAGCATGGCAACCGCAGTGTGTCGTCATCGTCCGGCAGTGCCGACCTGCTTGAATCGGCTGGCATCAATCTGGCGCTGGACGTCGAGCAGGTCGCACGCTGCATCGATGATATCGGGGTCGGCTTCATGTTCGCGCCCAATCATCACGCAGCCATGAAGCACGTGATCGGCCCGCGCCGCGAGATGGGTGTGCGTACCATGTTCAACATTCTCGGTCCGCTGACCAATCCGGCCGGCGCCACCCGTCAGGTGCTGGGGGTCTATGACCCGGCGCTGGTACCGCTGATGGCCGAGGTGCTCAAGCGCCTCGGGGCCGAGCATGTGCTGGTGGTGCACAGCGATGATGGTCTGGACGAGATCTCGCTGGCGGCATCGACGCTGGTCAATGAACTCAAGGATGGCGAGATCCGCGAATACCGCATCGCGCCGGAAGACTTCGGTATCGCGCGCCAGTCGCTGGAAAGTCTGGCGGTGGAGACCTCGGATGCCAGCCTCAAGCTGGTGCAGCAGGCGCTGCGCGGTGATGAAGGCCCGGCCAGCGACATCGTGGCGCTCAATGCCGGCGCGGCTCTTTACGTGGCGGGCATCGCGGACAGTCTCAAGGAGGGGGTCAGCATTGCCGAGGACGTGCAGGCCAGCAAGCTGCCGTTCGAGAAGATGAAGGAGTTGGCAGATTTCACCCGTGTCTACGCCCAGGTCAATGATGAAGGAGCGACCCGCTGATGAGCACCGAGCAGACGACTGACAAGGCATTGCCGACTATCCTGGCCAGGATTCTGGCGCGCAAGGAAGAAGAGATCGCCGAGCGCAGCGCCGCGGTGAGCGAGGCGGATCTGCAGGCTCTGATCGAGAAGCAGAGCGCGCCGCGCGGCTTCATCGAGGCGTTGACGTCACGCATCGATCGTGGCGAGCCGGCCATCATCGCCGAAGTGAAGAAGGCGTCTCCCTCCAAGGGCGTGATCCGTGAAGACTTCGCGCCCGCCGAGATCGCCGTGGCCTACGAGCAGGCCGGCGCTGCCTGCCTGTCGGTGCTCACCGATGCCGACTTCTTCCAGGGGCATGAGGACTTCATGATCGAGGCGCGCGACGCCGTCTCGATTCCGGTGATTCGCAAGGACTTCATCATCCACCCGTATCAGGTGCTGGAAGCGCGTGCCATCGGCGCCGACTGCATTCTGTTGATCGTTGCGGCGCTGGACGATGCGCGCTTGAGCGCTCTGCATGATCAGGCGCGTGAGCTGGGCATGGATGTGCTGGTCGAGGTGCATGACGGCGAAGAGCTCAAGCGTGCACTGGCGCTGGGCATCGAGCTGGTCGGCATCAACAACCGTGACCTGCGCACCTTCGAGACGTCGCTGGAGACGACGCTGGACCTGCTGGCCGACATGCCGCAAGGCGTGCGTGTGGTCACCGAATCCGGCATCCATACCCGTGACGATGTGGCGAAGATGCGCGACGGTGGTGTCCATGGCTTCCTGGTGGGAGAAGCCTTCATGCGCTTTGATGATCCGGGTGAAGGTCTGCGGGGGTTGTTCTTCGCGGATTGATAGCCGGTAGTTTGTGTTATTTGTTATCTTATGGATAACAAAAGCCCGCATGGTGATGCCATGCGGGCTTTTTCATGCCTGTCTGCTGACTTATGTATAAAAAGCCTGGGGCCGTCATCCTGCTGGAGGTCTATACCCGCCATCAGTCACAGGGTCAGGCGTCTGTCTTGACGCTCCCGACTCCCTTGCGTGCCGTAAGAAGAGCCTCGGCGATTTCCTCGACCCCGGCGCCATGACTGTGGCGTGTCACCCAGCTGGGCTCCCAACCCAGTGCCGCGCGGTGCTGGATGATATTGGCCACGCCTACGGTGTGACGGAAGGTCGCGAACATCGGCGCATCATTGGGCGCATCGCCGACGTACATCACCTCCTGCTCCAGCTGCATGCGGTCCAGCCCGAAGGTCTCGGTGAGGACCCGCACCGCCATGCGCGCCTTGTCGAACTCGCCCTGCCACGCATTGATGTGGATGGAGCTGGCGCGCGCCTGAATGCCAGCGGCCGTGAAGCCGGCGATGATGGCACGAATCTCGCTATGGGCCAGCGGGCCGACCGCCTGACAGTGGTCCACCGCGACATCGGCGAAGCGGAAGGGCTGGTCCTGGGCCAGTGCTGCGCACGGATGGTTGAGCAGCAGCTGGCGGGCGACGGTCATGACGTGGCGCTGGCGAGCGCGCAGGCGCTGCTCGTCTTCCCACCAGGTGGTGAGAACGCGCTGCCCCTGGCGGCGGAAGGCAAAGGCGCCGTTCTCACCGATCACGCTGGCGACCGGCCAGGCGCGCGCGATGTGATCACACCAGCCCGCACAGCCGCCCGTGACGGGAATGACCTTGATGCCGGCGGCATCCAGACACTCCAGCGCCGCCAGCGTCGATGCCGCGAGCCTCCCTTCATGGGTGAGGGTGTCATCGATATCGGTCAACAGATACCGGATATCCGACAGGGTGCTGGCAGGACAGTGGGCGAAGGCTTGCATGGTGATTCCAGGAGTCCTCAGAAGGTAAGCGGGAGCGCGGCTGTCATCCGTCGCGTGTCCCTTCAGTATCGTCGATGCGTGACGGCTTGCGCGACGCGCCTCGGTTCAGGCGGTGAAGCGCACCGACAGGCTCTGCTGGCTGGCAGCCTCCAGCGCGCTGCGATAATCGGGCTGATGGGGCAGCTCATCGGTGACCAGCAGGTCGATCTCCTCGAGCGGGGCGATGCGGCACATGGCGGCGCGCCCCCATTTGCTGGCGTCGGCGACCAGAATCCTGCGCTGGGCGTGGCCGATCAGTGTACGACTGACCGCAGCTTCCTCCGGGTCGAAATCGAGCAGCCCACCGGTATCGAGACCACCACAGCCGAGGACCGCGATATCGACCTGATGACGCGCGAAGAAGGCCACGGTGGCACTGCCGACCACATCGAGATCCTGTGGGCGCAGTTGTCCTTCCGCCAACTGGACGGCGACATCCGGATGGGTCGAGAGCGCCTGAGCCACCTGCAGATTGTTGGTGATCACGCGCAGGCCGCGCCGGGCAAGCAAGGCTTCGGCGACCGCTACCACGCTGGTGCCGATGCCCAGCGCCAGGGTGGCGCCATCGGGAATCTCGGCGACCACGCTGGCGGCCATGGCCTGCTTGGCGGTTCGTGCCAGCATGATGCGCTGGGTATGACCCAGGTTGTAACCGCCCGGTGGGCGCTCGATGCCGCCGTGGCGTCGACGCGCCAGCCCGCGCTCACACAGCACGGCAAGATCACGCCGGATGGTCTGGGGCGTGACGTCGAAGGCATGGGCCAGCGGGTCGACCGCCAGTTGGCCCTCGCGGGCCAGTCGCTCGAGAATCTGTTGCTGGCGCGTCGTCAGTGCGTCATTGCTCGCGTGTTCGACGCTGCGACTGTCGCGCTCGATGCCCGGGCTCATGTCCGGGATAGCCCTTGCGTAGTGGTGTCATTCGGCAGAGTGGGCTCGCGATCCTCCTCGCTGAAGATGGCCGGGTCATCGCTGATGACGGCATCCACACCCCAGGCCCAGCGGGGTGCGAAGGCCGCCGCATCATTGGGCGTGTAGCAGAGCAGCTTGTGGCCTCGGCTGGTGACGGCACTGGCCGCGGCCCGCGTCAGGGCGCGCCAGTCGGCATGCACGGAGCTTGCGTTCAGCTCATCGGCCAGGCTCTGCCAGTCATCGGGGATGTCATCGAAGAGCAGGCCGATATGCACCTGTGGGTCGCGTTGACGCGTCAGGCGCAGCGCCTGGGGATCAAACGACGAGATGATCAGGTGTGAGGCGGGTAGATGGGCGCTGGCCATCGGAATGGCGGCATCGACCAGCGCCTGGGCATCGTGGCCGGGACTGAGCTTGAGCTCCAGATTCAGACGCATGTCCAGGCGTGCGATCAGCTCCAGCGCCTGCTTGAGCGAGGCCATCCGCTCACCGGCAAAGCACGCATTGAACCAGCTGCCGACATCGAAGGTCTGCACGCTGTCCCAATCGAGATTCTTGAGCTTGCCACGCCCATCCGAGCAGCGATTCACGCCGGCATCGTGCCAGATGACCGGTGTGCCGTCGCCCAGCAACTGCACGTCCAGCTCCACCCATTGAAAGCCGGCCTCATGCGCTGCCTGAATGGCGGCCAGGGTGTTTTCCGGCGCATAGGCCGACAGACCGCGATGCGCGATCGCCAGGGGCAGGGACAGAGCGTTGTCGGTTGAGCGTGATGAGCCAGCTGAATGTGACGATGAAGCCATGGTGAATCCTCACAGAAAGAATGGCATGTCTGCCCGCTACGCAGCTGCGGCATCGATCAGTCGAGACGGGGCACTGAGGCACAGGCGCGAGACTGATCAGGGCAGGTCCCAAGCATTACCATCCAATGATGACGTTATCAGGGCAAGGGGTTCAGTTGGCCCGCGACGGGATGGCCGCGCCTGCTTGATGACAGCGCTTTACGACGACAGCGGTCATTTGATGGCCGCTGTCACCTGCTCGCGGGTTGCCAGCCGCTTGCCGTCGGCGCCGAACAGGTGGGCACGCGCCGGAAGGATGGCCAGGCGCAGCGTCTGTTCTTCCGTGACGGCGTGCTCGCCATCCAGTCTCACTACCAGCGGCTCGCTCTGGCCATGCAGTCGGCAGTACGCGAGGGTGTCGGCACCCAGCGGTTCGACCAGCTCGATGCGCGCCTCAAGCTCCGCGGCCCCTGCGGGCAGGGCATCGTCTGTCTCCAGCATCTGCAGGTGCTCGGGACGAACGCCGAGGGTCAGCTCATCCCCCATGGTCAGGCCTTCGCCCTGCAGGGCAATGGTTGCGCCACACGGCAGTACGAGGCCTGCCTGTACCTGGATGGCGCTCAGGAAGTTCATCGCCGGGGAACCGATGAAGCCGGCGACGAACTGACTGGCGGGCTGATCATAGAGCGCCATCGGCGTACCGAACTGCTCGACATGGCCGCCGTTCATCACCACCAGGCGATCCGCCAGGGTCATGGCTTCGGTCTGATCATGGGTCACGTAGACGGAAGTGACCTTGAGGCGCTTCTGCAGGCGGCGGATCTCGAGACGCATCTGCACGCGCAGCTTGGCGTCCAGATTCGAGAGTGGCTCATCGAACAGGAAGACCTGCGGCTTGCGCACGATGGCGCGCCCCATGGCGACACGTTGACGCTGGCCGCCGGAGAGCTGCTTGGGGCGGCGATCGAGCAGTTCGGTCAGGCCCAGCAGCTCGGCGGCCTCGCTGACGCGCTGCTGGATCTCGTCCTTGGGCGTGCGCCGATTCCTGAGGCCGTAGGCCATGTTGTCGAACACGCTCATGTGCGGGTAGAGCGCGTAGTTCTGGAACACCATCGCGATATCGCGCTCGGCGGGTTCCAGGTCATTGACGCGCTTGCCGTTGATCTCCAGATCGCCCTCGGAGATGTCTTCCAGACCCGCCAGGGTGCGCAGCAGGGTCGACTTGCCACAGCCGGACGGGCCGACGATGACGATCAACTCGCCTTCGCCGAAAGCCAGGTCGATACCATGCAGGGCCTTGTAGCCATTGGGGTACTGCTTCTTGAGCTGCTTGAGCGCCAGTGTTGCCATGAGTCATGTATCCAGAGCGGTGGCGTGACGGGCAAGTCTGCCCATCACGGTGTAACGGGATCAGGGGCGGACGAGGTATCGCAGGTCGGAGCGCGAGATCACTTCTCGCTGTCCACCAGGCCCTTGATGAAGTAGCGCTGCATGAACAGGATCACCAGCACCGGTGGGCCCATGGCCAGCAGCGTGGTGGCGGTGACGTCCTGCCACGGCACCAGACCATCACCGGTGGTCAGCATGCGCTTGAGGCTGACGACGATGGTCAGGTAATCGGCATCGGTCGTGATCAACAGCGGCCACAGATACTGATTCCAGCCGTAGATGAACATGATCACGAACAGCGCCGCGATGTTGGTCTTCGACAGCGGCAGCAGGATGTCCTTGAGAAAGCGCCACGGCCCGGCGCCATCGATGCGCGCGGCCTCGACCAGTTCCGCCGGAATGGTCAGGTAGAACTGACGCAGCAGGAAGGTCGTGGTGGCGCTGGCGATCAGCGGCAGGATCAGGCCGGCGTAGCTGTCCAGCATGTTGAGGTCGGCTACCACCTTGAAGGTCGGAAGGATACGCACCTCCACCGGCAGCATCAGGGTGATGAAGATCAGCCAGAAGCACAGCTTGCGGAAGCGGAACTCGAAGAAGACGATCGCGTAGGCGGCCAGCACCGAGATGATGATCTTGCCGATGGCGATGCCGAGTGCCATCAGCATCGAGTTGAACAGCAGAGTCATCACGTCGGCGCCAAGACTGCTGACCGGGTCTGCCAGCAGATGACGGTAGTTGTCCAGGCCAGCCTCGCCGATCCAGACGGGGGCGACATTGGAATAGAGGTCACCCATCTCGTGGGTGCTGGCGCTGAAGGCGATCCAGACCGGCAGGAAGAACACTGCGCAGCCGACGATCAGCAGGGCATGGCTTGCGATATCAAGCCCGGGGCGGTTATAGCGCATCAGTACTGCACCTTCTTCTCGACATATCTGAACTGGATCAGCGTCAGCACGCCGACGATGACCATCAACAGCACGGATTGGGCAGCACTCGAACCCAGGTCCTGCCCGACGAAACCATCTTCATAGACCTTGTAGACCAGGGTGCGCGTCGAGCCGGCCGGGCCGCCCTGGGTGGTGGCATCGATGGTGCCGAAGGTCTCGAAGAAGGCGTAGACCACGTTCATCACCAGCAGGAAGAAGCTGGTCGGCGAGAGCAGCGGGAAGGTGATGGTCCAGAAACGCCGCCAGGGGCCGGCGCGATCCATCGCGGCGGCTTCCAGCAGACTCTTGGGAATCGCCTGGAGGCCGGCGAGGAAGAACACGAAGTTGTAGCTCATCTGCTTCCAGATCGAGGCCAGCACCACCAGCAACATGGCCTGATCGCCATTGAGCTTGTGGTTCCAGTCGATGCCGATGGCAGACAGCAGCTCCGGCAGGATGCCCAGCGTCGGATCGAACAGGAACAGCCACAACACCCCGGCAACGGCGGGTGCCACGGCGTAGGGCCAGATCAGCAGGGTCTTGTAGGCATGTGCGCCGCGCAGTACGCGGTCCGCCAGCACGGCCAGTCCCAGCGCCAGTGCCATGGCACCGAAGGCCACCGCGAAGGAGAAATAGGTGGTCGTCCATAGTGTCGTGAGGTATTCCGGCTCGCTCAGCACGCTGACGAAGTTGCTCAGCCCGGTGAATTCCCGCGAGAGACCGAAGGCATCCTCGACATAGAAGGCCTGTTCGATGGCCTGGTAGGCCGGCCAGAAGAAGAACACGCCAACGATCAGCAGCTGGGGTGCCAGCAGTATCCAGGGCGTTATGGGGTGTCGATTGAAATGGGCCATGCAGCAGGGGTCTCGCAAGCAAGGAGGGACTGGGTGGTTCCATCGGTAACACGGAGTCGGCAAACCTCGGCCGCTCCTGCACCATCACGCCGTGAGAGAAGGGAAAGGACACCGGATGTCGGATGTGCTTTCCGCTCTCTGGCGATTGAGAATGGCGGGAGGGCGGGCCTGGCATGGGCCCGCCCTCCCCGGTGTGGCGATGATCAGCCGTTGGCGCGTTCGAACTTCTCGAGCAGCGAATCACCACGCTTGACGGCGTTGTCCAGGCCGTCCTGCACGCTTTCCTTGCCGGAGAAGATCTTCTCCAGCTCTTCATTGATCACGTCACGAATCTGCACCATGTTGCCCAGGCGCAGCCCCTTGGAGTTCTCGGTCGGCGTCGCGGAGGTCATCTGGGTGATGGCGACGTCGGTACCCGGGTTCTCGGCGTAGAAGCCCTGTTCGCGCGTCAGCTCTGCCGCGGCAGTGGTGATCGGCAGATAGCCGGTGAACTGGTGCCAGTCGGCCTGCACTTCGGGCTTTGAGAGGTACTGGAAGAACTTGGCGACACCCTGGTACTCCTCATCGCTGTGACCGGACAGTACCCACAGCGACGCGCCACCGATGATGGAGTTCTGCGGTGTCTCGATCACGTCGCTGTCATAGGGCAGCGGTGCGACGCCGAACTCGAAGCCCTTGGCGCTTTCCTTGACGCCGGCATAGCTGGCGGAAGAGCCCATCATCATTGCGCACTCGCCGGAGTAGAACTTGGGCGCCGCATCATCGAAGCGACCGCCGAATACGAAGCGCTTGTCGGCCTGCCAGTCGTCGAGACGCTGAATGTGATCGACCACGGCGGTCGTGTTGAATTCAAGGCGGGTATCAGTGCCGGCGAAGCCATTGGCCTGGCTGGCGAAGGGCACGTCGTTGCGCGCCGAGAAGTTCTCGAGCATCACCCAGGACGGCCAGGTGGTGGTCAGACCACAGCTGGCGGCGCCGGAATCGACGACCTTCTTGAGCGTAGCGCCCATTTCCTGCCAGGTCTGCGGGAGGGACTCGACGCCCGCCTCGGCCAGCACGTCCTTGTTGTAGTAGGTCACCGGCGTCGAGGAGTTGAACGGCATCGACAGCATCTTGCCGTCGGTGTCGGTGTAATAGCCGGTGACGGCAGACAGGTAGGCGTTCGGGTCGAAGGCGGTGCCTTCCTGCGGCGCGAAGTCTGCCATCAGCTGATGCACCGGGACGATCGCGCCCTTGGCGCTCATCATGGTGGCGGTGCCGACCTCGAAGATCTGCACGATGTCCGGGCCCTTGCCGGCGCGGAAGGCGGCGATGGCGGAGGTCATGGTCTCGGAGTAGTTGCCCTTGAAGACCGGCTTGACGACGTAGTCGTCCTGGCTTGCATTGAAGTCGGCCGCGATCTCGTCGACCTTCTTGCCGAGCCCGCCCCCCATGGCGTGCCACCATTCCACCTCGGTGGCGGCGAGGGCGCTGGCGGAGGCGGAGGCGAAACCGATGGCCAGCGCGAGGCTGGCGAGGCGACGAGTCGCGGTGGCAGTCGTGCGGGTGCTTGCATGATGAGTCGGGCGGCGCATGGTCAAACTCCTGAGAGGTTCCCCTGGCCAGCTTCCGCACAAAGAAGAAGGACGCTGGCCGCTGACGATCGATGGCGACGATCAAGTGAACATTTTCTTGTTCTTTTGATGATCGTCCGAAAAGCGTAGACGACTCTATAGTCCCCGCCTTACAACTTTGTGACAGGAAGATGTTCATTCGAGCGAGGCTGAACTTATGGCTGAACTCGAGACTGAGTTTATGGCTCGGCGGCTGCTGGATATGCTTTGTCTAAACAGCCGGCGTGTGGCGCTGGTAGCTCGGCCAAGGCTGGCAAGCGAGGCGTTGGTCGCAACTCAAGGCCGGAATAAGCGGCCGGCGAGCGAGTGTGCTAGTCTTGCGCGCTGAAAATGCCTGTGGCGGAGAACGCGATGAAAGTGGTTGAAGTGAGTGCCGGTGCCCGACGTGATGCCTGTCTGGCGATGCTGTGCGCCGAGGTCCATGGCCGCGAAGGGGGGCTGGATGCGCTGGTGAGTTACGCCGGCGTGCGTGGGGTGTGGTTCAAGAATGAGATGGCGCGCCTGTTCGCGCTGGTCGACGATGCCGAGCGCATCCACTCTGCCGCGCTGCTGGTACTCGACGAGAACGCACGTGGTCTGAATCTGGCGCTGTGGGCGACGCCGACGGTGCATCGCGGTCATGACCACGGCATCGCGCTGGTCTCCCAGCTGGCCGATCACGGTCGCCTGCAGGTACGCATCACCGACAGCTCACTGGTCAGCGTGCTGCGTCGCGCCGGCATCAACGACTGGCTGGAGGCTGAGGCCGAAGGGGATCAACCGCGTGAGCTGGTCGGCATGAATCCGGCGGCGCGTGTCGGCAACCTGGCGGCCCTCGACGCGCCGCTGCGCCTGGACCGCGAGCGCATCAAGCGCTCCTTCAAGGCGCGCCCGAAGGACTTCGAGACCTACAAGAACGCCTTCGTGCTTGACCTGGAGCACTTCGCGCGTCATATCTGAGGATGAGATGACGCAAGCGAATGGCATGCTCTGCCAAGACAAAGGCCCCGCTCATTGAGCGGGGCCTTTGTGGTTCTGCGATCAGTGATCAGTGATCAGTGATCAGTGATCAGTTCGTGCGTCGATCACGTGGGCGTCGCCAGTAGTGATCAGGCGGCGTCCTGCTGCGGGTTGGAGGCGGTGCCGTCACTCGCCATCGGCTTGCGCACGAAGGCGTCGAATTCGAAGTGGTCGACGGTCAGCATGTCGAGCACCTCGGCTTCGAAGACGCGCATGAAGTCGCCATCCTCTGCTGAGAGGATGCCTGCCTCGACCGCCGCTTCGATACGTGCTTCCGGTGACAGGGCATCGGCCGGAATCTCGCCCTTGTGGTAGGCCTTGGCCAGCGCCTTGTAGATCGGCTCGGCGCGCGGATAGTCCTTGAGCAGCGCGTTGTAGCGGGCGAGGGCGTTGTCCTGCTGGCCTTCGTCCTGGGCGTCCCAGGTGTTGTCGGTCAGCTTGGCACGCAGTGCAGTGTCGGTGGAAACGGCACGGGCGACCTCGCGGGTCAGGCTATCCCTGGGCATGGCGAACTGACGGCCACGCGGCAGGGCGATCACGCGCAGGGCAGTGCCCAGCGCACGGTTGGGCAGGTTGGCGAACAACTCATCCAGTGCCTTCTCCGCGCGGTGCAGCAGCCATTGCATGCTGTAGTGGAACAGCGCCTCTTCGTGTTCGCAGGCCTCGGTTTCGTGCCACTGCTTGAGCGTCAGTGATGCCAGATAGAGGTTGGACAGCACGTCACCCAGGCGCGCCGACAGCATTTCGCGCGCCTTGAGGCTGGAGCCGAGGCTTGCCATGGCTGCATCGGCGGACAGCGAGAAGGCGGCGCTGAAGCGATTGATGTGGCTGGCGTAGGGTGTGGCAACGGTGTCGAAGCCACTGGCCTTGCCACCGATACCGAAGCTCTGGGTGAAGGCGCGTGCCGCGTTGCCGAAGATCAGGCCGGCATGGCGGAAGAAGGCCTTGTCGAAGGCGTTCAGGTCATCGGCGTCCTTGGCGGCCAGCTCTTCCAGCACGTAAGGATGGCAGCGGATCGCGCCCTGACCGAAGATCATCAGGTTGCGGGTCATGATGTTGGCGCCTTCCACCGTGATCGAGACCGGAGTGCCGGCGTAGGCCACGCCAATGTAGTTGCGCGGGCCAAGCGTCACGCCGCGTCCGCCGTGGATGTCCATGCCATCGGCCAGCAGCGAGCGAGCCATCTCGGTCAACTGGCTCTTGAGGATGGCGGAAGGCACCGCCGGCTTGTGGCCGTTGTCGATCATGTTGGCGGTGTGCAGCACCGACGCCTGGCTGATGTAGTTCATCGCGGCCATGCGCGCCAGGGGCTCCTGAACGCCTTCCATCTCGGCCACCGGCAGATTGAACTGACGGCGGATGCGCGCAAAGCCGGCGCTCCAGCCCAGTGCGTAGCGCGAGATGCCCGCAGAGCCGGATGGCAGGGTGATGCAGCGACCCACCGACAGACACTCGACCAGCATCTTCCAGCCCTGGCCGGCCATCTGCTCGCCACCGATCAGGTAGCTGAGCGGAATGAAGACGTCCTTGCCGAAGATCGGACCATTCATGAACGGCGCACCGATCGGGTGGTGACGACGGCCGATGTCCATGCCGTCGGTGTCACGCGGAATCAGGGCACAGGTGATGCCGATGTCTTCCACGTCACCCAGCAGGTGCTCGGGGTCGAACATGCGGAAGGCCAGGCCGACCACGGTGGCGACCGGCGCCAGGGTGATCCAGCGCTTCTCGAAGTTCAGGCGAATACCGACGACTTCCTCGCCATCATGCATGCCGCGACACACGATGCCGGTGTCCGGGATGGAAGTCGCATCACTGCCGGCACGCGGGCCGGTCAGGCCGAAACACGGGATCTCGCGGCCATCGGCTAGACGCGGCAGGTAATAGTTCTTCTGTTCTTCGCTGCCGTACTTGAGCAGCAGCTCGCCCGGGCCGAGGGAGTTGGGCACGCCGACGGTGACCATCAGCGTCTCGTTGACTGCCAGCTTCTGCAGCACCAGCGACTGCGCCTTGGCCGAGAAGCCCAGGCCACCATATTCCTTGGGAATGATCATGCCGAAGAACTTCTCGCGCTTGAGGTATTCCCACAGCGCTTCGGGCAGATCGGCACGCTCGCGTGCGATCTCCCAACTGTTGGTCATGCCGCAGGCGATAGAGCACTGCTGGTCGATGAAGGCCTGCTCTTCGCTGGAGATGCCCTCGTTGCGCTGTGCGGTCAGGGTGTCCCACTGCGGCTTGCCGGAAAAGAGCTCGGCGTCCCAGAACACGGTGCCGGCTTCCAACGCCACCTTCTCGGTGTCCGAGACCTTGGGGGAGACCTTCTTGAACATCGCGAACAGACGCGGGCTGAGCCACTTGCTGCGCAGGGCCGGCAGGCCACATACCGCGACCAGTGCCGCGCCGATCAGCAGTAGGCAACCCAGCACCGGCGCGTCGACCGCCAGGCCGACGATGCCGATGATGGCGAGAACGCCGATGGCCGCGAGGGCCCCGGCTTCGCGTGCCATGACGGCCAACAGACCGGCAATGGCGACAAGGATGAGGATGAGCTGCGTCATGGCAGGATCTCCGGGTGGCGAGGGATGGTGTCTTTGCATGGTGTTACTACAGCGTAGCAGCCATGCGTTTAGAACGGTTGTTTGAATTGTCTTCAGCGTATCCCATGTTGCTCGACCCTGCAGTACGCCCAAGGTCTAAGGTGTGCGGGTTCGTTCTCGAAAAGGACAGCCGCCCGGGCCAGGCAGTCGGAGAGCGCAAGACCGGGGTGAGTGGCTGTTTCTGACAGGCATGAAAAAGGCCCCGCAATGCGGGGCCTTGGACGATCGATAGCGCTTGCGTGCGTGAGGCCAGACTACCTGTCGCAGGCGTTGATCAGTGCTTGGTCATCGACCCGAGCTCAGTCATTGATCAGTGCTCAGCCATTGGTCGGCGCGGAATCGATCTGGCGCTTTGCGGGCTGTTTGGCCGGTGTGCCCGGCTCGACCACGAAGTAGTCAGCGTCGGACGGCGGCAGCGGAGCACGGCCCCGAATCTTGTCGGCCATCTTCTCGGCCAGCATGATCGTCGGCGCGTTCAGGTTGCCGGTGGGGATGACCGGGAACAGCGAGGCATCGACGACGCGCAGGTTGTCGAGGCCATGTACGCGACCGGCACCATCGACCACGGAGGTCTCGTCACTGCCCATGCGGCAGCTGCCGCACGGGTGGTAGGCCGTCTCGGCATGATTGCGTACGTACTCGTCGAGCTGCTCGTCTGTCTGGACATCAGCACCCGGCGCCAGTTCGCGGCCACGGTAATCATCCAGTGCCGGCTGAGCGATGATCTCGCGAGTCAGGCGAATGGCGGCGCGGAACTCTTCCCAGTCCCGCTCCTCGGCCATGTAGTTGAAGAAGATCGAGGGCGCGGCCTTGGGGTCGAGAGAGGTCAGTCGGACACGACCCTTGCTCTGGGAGCGCATGGAACCGACGTGTGCCTGGAAGCCGTGGCCCTGCACCGCGCTCTTGCCGTTGTAGCTGATCGCGATCGGCAGGAAGTGATACTGCAGGTTCGGCCAGGCTTCGTTGTCATCGCTGCGAATGAAGCCGGCGGCCTCGAACTGGTTGCTGGCACCCACACCAGTCCCCTTGAGCATCCACTCCAGGCCGATGGGCGGCTGGTTGTACCACTTGAGGGACGGGTAGAGCGAGATCGGCTTGGTGCACTCGTACTGGATGTAGAGCTCGAGGTGATCCTGCAGGTTCTCGCCCACGCCCGGCAGGTGGTGCACCATCTTCACGCCCAGCGGCTCGAGATGTTCACGGTTGCCGACGCCTGAGCGCTGCAGGATCTGCGGCGAGGCGATGGCGCCGGCGCACAGCAGCACTTCCTTGCGCGCACGCACGCGGTGGTCCTGGCCCTTGCGCTCGTACTTCACACCGACCGCCGTCTTGCCTTCAAACAGGATGACGTCGGTGGTGGCACGCGTCTCGATGGTCACGTTGGGGCGCTTCTTGGCGGTATCCAGATAGCCGCGCGCGGTGGAGGCACGACGGCCTTCCCTGGTCACGAAGCGGTCCATCGGGCCGAAGCCCTCCTGCTGGTAGCCGTTGACGTCTTCGGTGGCCGGGTAGCCCGCCTCGATGCCTGCCGCGATGAAGGCATGATAGAGCTCGTTGTTGCCCTGCTTGGGCGTGGTGACAGACACCGGGCCGTCGCCGCCATGGTAGTCATTCGGGCCGATATCGCGTGTCTCGCACTTGCGGAAGTAGGGCAGGCACTCACGATAGTTCCAGTCGGCCAGGATGGGGTCCTTGGCCCAGTTGTCGTAATCCAGCGCGTTGCCGCGGATGTAGCACATGCCATTGATCAACGAGGAGCCGCCCAGGCCCTTGCCGCGACCACATTCCATGCGACGGTTGTTCATGTGCGGCTCAGGGTCAGTCTTGAAGTCCCAGTTGTAGCGCTGACCCTGCAGCGGGTAGGCCAGGGCGGCGGGCATCTGGGTACGGAAGTCGAAGCGGTGGTCGCGGCCACCGGCTTCCAGCAACAGCACGCTGACGTCGGAATCTTCGCTCAGGCGGGTGGCCAGCACGTTGCCGGCACTGCCGGCACCGATGATGACGTAGTCGTATTCACGCTCGAATTGGCTCATGAAATCTCCTTTCGTATCAGATGCCACATGCGGGCGCAGGACGCCCCGTCGACGACGAGGGGTGGCCACTGCCGGGCGGATGGATACGGTGATGTGTCTGTGAAGAGTCGTCGGGGCACCGCATGACAGCAAGCTGCCACAGGGGACTCGACGACTCACCGGAATTCGGGCACCGCGCGCGGCGCTGGCGAGCGACACGGCGTGCAGCCGGCATGGCGAGTGTTCGACATGCCGGCAGGTGGGGCATCTGGCGCTTCGTCTTGCTTAGTCCCGGTACTTGAGGCCCGGTCTTGAGGGCCGGTATTGAGGCCCGGTACTTCAGCCTCTGGCGCCAGAGGATGCTGCTGTCGTCAGGCCTTTCGGCCAGTGATGGCTCAGAAGGCGGACTCGAACGGGCCCATCTCGATCAGCACGGACTTGGTCTGGGTGTAATGAGACAGCGTCTCGACACCGTTCTCGCGACCGATACCGGACTGCTTGTAGCCGCCGACCGGCATCTCGGACGGCGACTCGCCCCAGGTGTTGACCCAGCAGATACCGGCTTCGAGCTGGTGAATCACGCGATGCGCGCGGTTCAGGCTCTCGGTGAACAGGCCAGCCGCCAGTCCATAGGTGGTGTCGTTGGCGCGACGGATGACTTCCTCTTCACTGTCGAAGGACAGGATGGACATCACCGGACCGAAGATCTCTTCCTGCACGATGCGCATGTCATCGCTGCAGTCGGTGTAGACGGTCGGTGCGACCCAGGCGCCCTTGGCGAAGTCGCCTTCGCTCATGCGCTCACCGCCGACCAGCAGACGTGCGCCGTCCTGCTTGGCGATCTCCAGATAGGAGACGACCTTGTCCAGGTGCTCGAAGCTGACCAGCGGACCGAAGGTGGTGGCGCGATCCTGCGGGTCGCCGGCCTTGATGCGCGCGACGCGCTCGACGATCTTGGCCTCGAAGGCCTCCTTGACGCTGGCTTCGACGAAGACGCGGGTGCCGTTGGTGCACACCTGACCGGAGCTGTAGAAGTTGGCCATCATGGCGCCGTCGGCGGCGCGGTCGAGATCGGAGTCGGCGAATACCAGCAGCGGGGACTTGCCGCCCAGCTCCATGGTGACTTCCTTGAGGCTGGAAGAGGCGGAAGCGGACATGACCTTCTTGCCGGTACCGGCTTCCCCGGTGAAGGAGATCTTGGCGATATCCGGGTGCTCGGTGAGCATCACGCCGACGCGGGCATCGCCCTGCACGACATTGAACACGCCGTCCGGCAGGCCGGCTTCGGTGAAGATCTCGGCCAGCTTCAGTGCGCTCAGCGGCGTGACTTCGCTGGGCTTGAAGACCATGGCGTTGCCGGCGGCGAGGGCCGGGGCGGACTTCCAGCAGGCAATCTGGATCGGGTAGTTCCAGGCACCGATGGCGCCGATGACGCCCAGCGGCTCCTTGCGGGTATAGACGAAGGCTTCCTGACGCAGCGGCATCTGGCTGCCTTCGATGGCCGGCGCGAGGCCCGCGTAGTACTCGAGTGCATCGGCACCGGTGACGATGTCGACCGCTTCGGTCTCGGACAGCGGCTTACCGGTGTCGAGTGTCTCGAGCAGCGCCAGTTCGTCGTTGCGCTCGCGCAGCAGATCGACGGCGCGGCGCAGGATGCGTGAACGCTCCATGCCGGTCATCGCGGCCCACACCTTCTGACCCTGCAGGGCGCTTTCGACGGCGGTATCGACGTCGGCACCGCTGGCCTGCTGGATCTCGGCGATGACTTCGCCGGTGGCCGGGTTGACGGTCTCGAAGGTCTCGCCGGAGGTAGCCTCGACCCGACGGCCACCGATGTAGAGGGTCTGGGTCGGGAAGCTTGCGTTGCCGTTAGCCATGCGTGCGCTCCTTACTGGGTTCAGGGGAAGTGGGGGAGTCTGTCGCGTTCAGGGATACTGTCATGTGACGTGTCAGCTGGTAGTCGGCATATTCGTAGGCGAGGCGGCGTGCGCGCTCGACATCGAGGCCGGTCGGGTCCAGCGTACCGCGCAACCACAGGCCGTCGATCAGGGCGGCCAGTCCGGCCGCGGCATCACGTGCCTCGTTCAGCGGCATGCAGCGGCGGAACAGGGCACACAGATTGGAGATCAGCCGCCTGTCGTTGACCCGCTGCAGGCGTTCCAGCGGAATGCGGTGCATGCTGGAGGCCCAGAAGGCCAGCCAGGTCTTGGAGACACTCTGACTGACCTGGCTGCGGTCAAAGTTGCCGTCGATCACCGCGCGCAGATGGCTGCGGACGTCATCATCTGCCAGTGCGGCGCGACGCTCACTGACGGCGCTGCGCAGGTCAGTGAGAATCTGGCGCATGGTGGCTTCCATCAAGCCATCCTTGCCGCCGAAATAGTGGCTGATGATACCGGTGGATACACCTGCGTGACGGGCGATACGGGCCACAGTCGCGTCGGCGAGTCCTGCCTCATCGATGGCTTGCATGGTGGCCTGGATCAACTGGCGGCGGCGGATAGGTTCCATTCCCACTTTGGGCATCAACGGAGTCCTTTTCGTATATCGGGTCGGTGTGACACTGGGTGTGGCCATGGTACTGGATCATCACCGGTTTGCCGCGAGCGCTGCACCATGCTGTCGTGTGCAAAGTTTTTATTGAACGTTCAATTAACAAAAAGTGTAGAGGCTGGTTCTCGATGCGTCAAGTTGAGGCAGGGCGGGGCAGCCAGGGGGCTGTCAACAGGCAGTCCGGGAGGGCATCAGAGGGGAGGCGGGCGAGGAATCGAGGTCAGGTGACGGCCAGCGGCAGGCGGGCGTGAAAGACAGTGAGTTGGCGAGCCCGGTTGGTAAAAGCGCTACAGTGCGGTAGAACATGGAAGGGCAGCATGTCGATCTCAACGTAGGTTGAACGTTGCACCGGCGCTTGAGAGTTGACTGACAATGAACAATAAAACAAGGGGTTAGCATGAAACGATCACCTGGTAAGGTGCTGTTGGCACTGGGCGTCATCGCCGTGCCGGTCATGGCGAATCAGGCCCTGGCCGCCGTGACGGAAGAATGTCGCACTGTGCGTTTCGCCGAAGTCGGCTGGACGGACATCACGGCAACCACCGCCCTGACGCGTGCCGTGCTGGAAGGGCTGGGCTATGAGACGACCTCTGACACCATCTCGGTGCCGATCGCCTATGCCGGCATGAAGAATGATGACTTCGATGTCTTCCTGGGCAACTGGATGCCGTCGATGGCCTCCATCAGTGACCCCTACATCGACAAGGGGCAGGTCGATCGCCCGCGCGCCAATCTCCAGGGCGCGAAATACACCCTGGCGGTGCCGCAGTATGTACTGGATGCCGGCGTGACCTCGGTGGCGGACCTTGCCGACAATCTCGAGAAGTTCGACGGTCGCATCTACGGGATAGAGGCGGGCAACGACGGCAACATGATCATTGCCGACATGATCGACGACGACGCCTTCGGCATGGGCGAGTTCGAGATGATTGACTCCTCGGAAGCCGGCATGCTGGCGGAAGTGAAATCGAAGATTGCCGCCAAGGAGTGGGTCGTGTTCCTCGGCTGGGAACCGCACCCGATGAACACCCGCTTCGAGATGGGCTATCTGGAAGGGGCCGATGATTACTTCGGGCCGAATCTGGGCGGTGCGACGGTGTATACCAACACCCGCGCGGGCTACAGCGAAGCATGCACCAACGTCGGGGCCCTGCTTTCCAATCTCGAGTTCACCCTGGAGATGGAAAACCAGTTGATGGGTGACATCATGGATGGCGGCGAAGACCCGGATGACGCGGCGGCCAGTTGGCTCAAGCAGAACCCGCAGGTGCTGGAGGCCTGGCTCAAGGGGGTCGAGACCGTGGAGGGCCAGCCTGGCCTTGCCGCGGTGAAGACAGCGCTGGGGATCTGATCGGCCCGTCGGGCTCGTCTGTTGAGCTTTTGATAAAAAGTGCTTGCAATTCAGCAGCCTGACCTGCAATATACGCCTCGTCGTGTGGCTACATAGCTCAGCTGGTTAGAGCACATCACTCATAATGATGGGGTCCCCTGTTCAAATCAGGGTGTAGCCACCAGTGATTCCAAGGCCTGCATCCGTGCGGGCCTTGTCACATCTGGATGTCGCTTCGTGCGCTTTCGGAGGTGGATCCGGCAGGAGGAATCCAGCGAGTTCTGCGGTGGTCTGAATGGCCGAAGGTGGTTGACGCCATTGAGTATTTCCGTATAATTCGTCGCGTGTTCAAGGTTGTTCCTCGATAGCTCAGTTGGTAGAGCAAATGACTGTTAATCATTGGGTCACAGGTTCGAGTCCTGTTCGAGGAGCCA
>NZ_JASSPL010000019.1:0-53198 GCF_030264805.1 Cobetia sp. LC6
TCTAGCGAATCGCCCGGGATTGTCAATCGATGATTTTCGAAGCGGGCTTCAAAAACATCAAGCAAAACAATCACCTGCAAATCTCTTTCACCGCTGGTAACGCCATGCGTCCCCGGCAGCGGATGCGTACTTTACGCAGGAATCGGTTTGATGGCAAGGGTTTTTGGGCCTGGAATTTCAATTCATCCAAACAAGCTCATGCAGGCACTGCGTGCTCCAGCATCAACTGCAGTGACTCTCTCCCCCGCCAGCGATTGCGCGACAGCTTGTAAGCACACTTCACAGAGGAACCCACGCCGAATGCCGGCGATTCCCCCGGCGACAGCGCACGGAACCAGATCGCCTTGAGGCGCGTACGCCCGAGCGAGAGTTCCAATGACAGGTGCGTGCCATCGGCGCCTACCGGCCTGAGACTCTCGACCAGGAAGCTGCCCTCGAAGAGAGGCGCCTCGAACTCACGTCCGAAGGGCGCCAGACGCTCGAGCTCATCCAGCGTTTCCAGACTCAGCTGCCCTTCCACCAGCTCACCATCGCTGAGAATCAAGGGATTGAGCGCCCTCTCCCCCAACTGCTCCGCGGCTGCCTGTTGCAGAGCACGAGTGAAGGTATCCTTTTCCGCCAGCGGCAAGCCCACCCCGGCGGCGCCGCGATGTCCACCGAAGCGCGGCAGGCAGTGCGGCGCGAGATCATGGGCGCGCTGCAGCGCATTCCGCAGGTGCAATCCTTCGATGGAGCGCCCGGAGCCCGTCAACATGCCGGGCACTGCGGCTGGTGTCAGCACGACGGTCGGGCGCCCGAACTGCTGCACCAGGCGCGAAGCGACAATGCCCTGCACCCCGGGATGACCATCCTCCAGGTGGACCACGATCACCTGATGACCTTCCCGCAAGGAGGTGAGCGCCAGGGCACGCGCCGACTCCACCATCTCGGCCTCGATCGCCTTGCGTGATTGGTTGTCCTGATCGAGCACTTCCAGTGCACGCTGGGCAGCATCATCTTCACGCGCCAACATGAAATGCAGCGCGGCGTACGGGTCATCCAGACGCGAGCGGGCATTGATACGCGGCCCCATCTGGAAGGCCAGCGTCTCGGCATTGAAGGGCACGCTATCCGCCCCGAGCCGTTCTGCCATCGCGCGCCAGCAGGGTTCCTGCATGCGGTTGATCAGCGTGAGGCCCAGATTGACGACCGCACGATTGATCGCACTCCCCCCCAATGACACACAGTCCGCCACTGTCCCCAGTGCCACATACGACAACCACGGCGACAGCTTGGGGGCGTCGCTCGCCAACCTGCCCTGTTCGATCAAGATGTTGCGCGTCAAGGACATGGTCAGCCAGGCGACCATGCAACCGGCAATGGTCGCGTCGGGGTAGGCGCAGTCATCGCGTGTCGGATTGACGGTCGCGTAGGCGGAAGCCGGCGGCCCTTCCTGAGGCAGTGCATGGTGATCCGTCACCACGACATCTATCCCCGCTTCCTTGAGCAACGCCAGACGCGCCTCATCACTGGAGCCGCAGTCCGCGGTCACGATCAATGACGGGCGCGGCGACAGCGTCATGATGCGCTCGACCAGCGGCAGACTGATCCCATAACCATCATGGATGCGATGGCCGATAAGGCTATGCACGCGGTCGTAAGGCACATCGAACAGCTCGGTCAGCGTGCGCAGCATCACCACATGCGAGGTGATGCCGTCCACGTCATAGTCCGTGAGGATGCCGATATGCTCCCCCTCGGCGACGGCGCGCGCGATGCGCTCTGCCGCGCGCCGGCCATCGGCCAGCCATTCGGGATGCTCGATATGCCGGAGCGCCGGTGTGACCAGCGCCTCCAGGGGGGCCTTGCAGCTCTCCAGCGTCAGGCGCCCTGCCAGCACACGCGCCTGCAATTCACTGAGCCCGGTCGCGATGCCCTGTTGATAGAGACGCTCGTCCCGCACGCGCGGCTGAATGACTCGCGCAATGCTGGCCGCGAGCATGCGCTCATCTGGTCGACTCATGGAATCTTGCGAGAATGGGGGCGACACGGGGGAAGTGACAGACATGAAGAGCTCCTGACAAACGACATGGCCGTCATCTCGGCAGCGGACTGCAGACATGACGGCCATGAAAAGATGACTGCCGATCACCCCGAGCGGGCAAACCGGCAGTTGTTGCAATCACCCGCGGCGATTTTCGCGCACGAAGTCCTGCACTGCCGCCAACTCCGCCGGCAGTACGCTATAGCGCTCCTCGCGCTCCAGCAGGTCATGCAGGTGCGGCGGCAGGTCGACGCCAGCAAAACCGGCACGCGCCACGGCTTCGGCAAACTTGGCCGGATGCGCCGTCGACAGCGTGATCATCGGCGTCGCGCTATCGGTGCGGCAGACCTCAGCCGCACGATAGCCGGTTGCGGTATGCGGATCGAGAATCTCACCGGTGCGATGGTGCGCCTCACGGATGACCTCGAGGATCGTCTCGTCATCGACACTGTGACTGGAGAACAGCTCACGCAGCTTCGCCAGCGGGGTATCCGCCAGTGCTGCCGGTTCACGCGAGAAGTGCTCGAGCAGCTCACGGATCGCCTGACCATCGCGACCATAGGCCTCGAACAGCAGACGCTCGAAGTTGGAGGACACCACGATATCCATCGATGGTGCCAGCGTCGCCTTCAGCTCCTGACGCGAGAAGTCATTGGAGGAGATGGTGCGATGCAGGATGTCGTTGGCGTTGGTGGCGATCACCAGCTGGCGCACCGGCAACCCCATGCGCGAGGCCAGATAACCGGCAAAGATGTTGCCGAAGTTGGCCGACGGCACCGTGAAGCTGACCTGACGCGCCGGAGCGCCCAGCGCCACACCGGCGGCCACGTAGTAGACGGTCTGGGCCATGATGCGCGCCCAGTTGATCGAGTTGACCGCGACCAGGCGCGTGCCATTCAGGAAGTCCTGATCGGCGAAGCTGGCCTTCACCATCGCCTGGGCATCGTCGAAGTTGCCTTCGATGGCGATGTTGAAGACGTTGGGCGCCAGCACGGAAGTCATCTGGCGACGCTGCACTTCGGAGACACGGTTGTGCGGATGCAGAATGAAGATATCCACATGATCGCAGGCACGGCAGCCCTCGATGGCCGCAGAACCGGTATCGCCGGAGGTC
Source organism: Cobetia sp. LC6 (assembly GCF_030264805.1). Lineage (NCBI taxonomy): Bacteria > Pseudomonadati > Pseudomonadota > Gammaproteobacteria > Oceanospirillales > Halomonadaceae > Cobetia > Cobetia sp. LC6. The sequence continues at coordinate 3,138 of NZ_JASSPL010000019.1, forward strand.
GCGCCCATGATCACCGCACGCTCGCCGCGCTTGGCGAGGAAGTGATCCAGCAGGCGACCCAGCAGCTGCAGCGCGACATCCTTGAAGGCCAGTGTCGGGCCGTGGAACAGCTCCAGCAGGTAATGGTTGCTGTCGAGCTGATTGAGCGGCACGACGGCATCATGACTGAAGGTCGCGTAGGTCTCGCGCACGATGTCACGGAAGGTCTCGTCATCGATGGCGCCATCGACGAAGGGCTTCATGACACGGAAGGCGATTTCCGCGTAGGACTCACCGGCCATCGCCGTCAGTTCTTCGGCGCTGAACTGCGGCAGGGCTTCCGGCACGTACAGGCCGCCATCGCTGGCAAGCCCCGTGAGAACCACATCTTCAAAACCGAGCGCCGGCGCCTGGCCGCGCGTGGAGATATAACGCATGTCGTGTCTTCCCGTGGCTCTTGCCACCGTTATGATTCTTGCTCTTCCGGCCTGCGCCGGCTGCCCAGCGGGGTGGTGCCATCAGCGTCGATAGCCCCACCCCGTTTGCCCGCGATCAGGCGTTGTCGTCGAGATCCTCGACACGAATGCGCACCACGGACCCGGCGACATCCACCAGCGCTTCCAGCTGACGAATCGCTTCGTTCATGTGCAGTTCGCGCGCACGGTGCGTGAGCAGAATGATCGGCACCAGCTCCCCTTCGGTGGCTTCCTTCTGGATGATCGCCTCGATGGAGATGCCCTGCTCGGAGAGTATCGACGCGACACGTGCCAACACGCCCGGGCGGTCCACTGCGTGCAGACGCAGATAGCAGGCCGTCTCGATCTCTTCCATCGGCAGGATCGGCAGAGTGTCGCCGTGCTGATTAATCTCGGAGAAGGCCAGATACGGCACGCGGTAGCGGTGGTCGGTGGCGATATCGCGCGCCACGTCGAGCAGGTCCGCGACCACGGCAGAGGCCGTCGGCTCGGCACCGGCGCCAGCGCCGTAATAAAGGGTCGGGCCGACAGCGTCGCCCATCACCTCGATGGCATTCTTGACGCCATGCACATTGGCCAGCAGACGCTCCTTGGGAATCAGCGTCGGATGCACGCGCAGCTCGAGGCCCTTGGCCGTGGCGCGAGTGATGCCCAGATGCTTGATGATGTAGCCCAGGTTATCGGCCTGCTCGATGTCCTCGGCCGTGATGCGCGAGATGCCTTCGGTGTAGGCCTTGTCGAACTGCAGCGGCACGCCGAAGGCGATCGAGGCCAGGATGGTCAGCTTGTGCGCGGCATCGATGCCTTCGACATCGAAGGTCGGATCGGCTTCGGCATAGCCCAGCGCCTGAGCCTCGGCCAGCACGTCCTCGAAGCTGCGACCTTCATCACGCATCGCGCTGAGGATGAAGTTGCCGGTGCCGTTGATGATGCCGGCCAGCCACTGGATGCGGTTGGCACCCAGACCTTCACGCAGCGACTTGATGACGGGAATGCCACCGGCCACTGCGGCTTCGAAGGCTACCATCACGCCTTTCTCGGCCGCGGCACGGAAGATCTCATTGCCGTGGACGGCGATCAGCGCCTTGTTGGCGGTCACGACATGCTTGCCGTTGGCAATGGCTTCCATCACCAGCTCATAGGCGACATCGTAGCCGCCGATCAGCTCGACCAGCACGTCGACCTCGGGATTACGCGCGACCTCGAAGATGTCATGCGTGCGGCTGACGCCGGTGATGTCGCAGTCAGGATTGTCGCGTCGTGCGCCGACCTGTTCGACGATGATCGGGCGTCCAGCACGACGCGCAATCTCATCGGCATTGCGAATCAGCACGTTATAAGTGCCGCCGCCTACGGTCCCTAGACCACAGATTCCTACTTTCACCGGTTTCAACGTCGCTTTCCTCTCTTGTTACGGTATCCAGCCTTGAGGGCCGCGCCACTGTCAGCGACGGCCTTGCCGATCTCACGTCGGTCTATTATCCAGACATCCTGCACGTACGTCTGTCGTGACCACGGTAGCAAGGCAGGACGCCCTGTCAACGCGCAGTCTTGTCGCTTGTGGTTCATGTGATTCGTGTGGCTCAGTCATCGATGCCCAGCATGGTGGCAAGACGCTCCACCGGCAGGTAGCCCGGCACCATCTGGCCATCCGGCATCACGATGGCCGGGGTGCCCTGCACTCCCATGCGCGTGCCCAGCTGATACTGGCTTTGCACCGGCGCATCGCAGCTGGCCGCCTGCTTGGGCACTTCGCCTTCATTCTTGATCTGGTTCATCGCCTCGGTGCGATTCTCGGCGCACCATACCTGCGCCAGTTCACGTGCGCCCTGCGAGCGCATGCCACCGCGCGGGAAGGCCAGATAGCGCACTTCGATGCCACGTGCATTGAGCTCCGGCACTTCCTGGTGCAGCTTGCGGCAATACGGGCAGGTGGTATCGGTGAAGACACTGATCACCGCCTTGACCTCACCCGCCGGGCGGAAGATGACCATATCATCTTCACTGACCTCGGCCAGCAGCTTGAGACGCTCGCCATTGGCCTTCTGCTCGCTGAGATTGACCAGCCCCTTGTCGCCATCATTGCGGTACATCTCACCCACGATCAGATGCTTGCCGTCGATATCGGTAAAGAAGCTCTCGCCACTGGTCAGGCGCACCTCATAGAGGCCATCGATGGGGCTTGAGGCCAGTGATTCGACCGGCAGCGGCTGGCCATTGACGACGAGCTTGTCACGCAGATCATCCAGCGCATCAGCCTGGACCAATGGCGCCACCAGCGTCAGCACGGCGCCGGCACTCAAGAGGCGAATCGCACGGGACAGGGCCTGCGGACGACGGAAAGACTTGCTCATCAAACACTCCTTGGCGTCCGCGCGCAGAGGAAAGGACACTCAGCCACGCGGATGATGTTCGGCATGCAGACGCTCCAGACGCGCCTGGGCCACATGGGTATAGATCTGGGTCGTGGAAAGATCACGATGTCCCAGCAACAGCTGCACGACACGCAGGTTGGCACCGTGATTGAGAAGGTGCGTGGCGAAGGCATGGCGCAGCGTATGCGGTGACAGAGGCTTGCTGATGGCCGCAGTCACGGCGTGACGCCGGATGCGATGCCAGAAGGTCTGTCGCGTCATGGCCTTGTCGTGTCGGCCGGGAAACAGTGCCGGACGCGTCTGGTCGGCCATCATCGCAGGTCGGCCAACGGACAGCCAGCGTGACAACCAGTCACAGGCCTCCTCGCCCAGCGGCACCAGCCGCTCACGATCGCCCTTGCCGGTGACACGCACGACGCCCTGGCGCAGATTGAGCGCATCGACACTCAGGTTGACCAGCTCGCTGATACGCAGCCCCGCCCCATAGAGCACTTCGAGCATGGTGCGGTCACGCAGCCCGATGGGCGTCTCGAGATCCGGCGCCTCCAGCAGGCGCTCGACCTCTTCCTCATCCAGCGTGCCCGGCAGGCTGGGAATCACGCGCGGCAGGCGCACCTCATGCAGCGGGTCCGCCTCGATCATGCCTTCGGCCAGCGCCCAGCGATAGAAGCGCCGCAATGCCGACAGCAGGCGCGCCGTGGAGCGCAGCGCATGCGACTCACGCCGCGAGTCACAGAAGACCTGCACCTTCTGCGGTGCCACGCTCAGCAAGGGCACCGTGTCAGCACCCGCCTCCGCCTGATCGGCCAACCAGCGCCGCCAGGCCGTGAGATCACTGCGATAGGCACCGAGCGTATTGTCACTGGCGCCCCGCTCTAGCCACAACGTATCGAGAAAGGCCTCGACCAACGCATCGTCGTCCATCATTCCCGCTCCCCCATCCTGAATGACGCGCCATCCACGCTCGCGTGGCCGTCATGTACCGCGGCACCGGGCCTGCGTGAGCCTCGATTCTACCGTGATGCCCTGACGATGAAATGAACCCGCTGCAAGTCACACCGGATTTCCCTGGCGCACACACGAAGACCCCGCCATGCGATGCATGGCGGGGTCTTCGTATGGCGGAGGAGCAAGTGGCAATTCGCTCCCCCGCAGTACTGCCGAGTTCTGCAGTCAGGGAATGCGGAGCGCTTAGCCCAGCTTTTCCTTGATGCGTGCAGACTTGCCGCTACGCTCACGGAGGTAGTACAGCTTGGCCTGACGGACGTCACCACGACGCTTGACGTCGATAGCGGCAACCTGCGGGCTGTAAGTCTGGAAGGTACGCTCGACGCCCACACCGTGGGAGATCTTGCGGACGGTGAAGGCGGAGTTCAGACCGCGGTTACGCTTGCCGATCACCACGCCTTCGAAGGCCTGCAGACGCTCACGAGTACCTTCGACAACCTTGACCTGGACGACGATGGTGTCGCCCGGTGCAAAGGCCGGGACTTCCTTGGCCATCTGCTCGTTTTCGATCGCCTGGATCAGTTTATTCTTGCTGCTCATCGCTAGCTCCAAATTCGTTAGCATCAATCCCGAGATTGATGTTCGTCATGACCCCGGCACCGCAAACGGCCTTGAACACGGGGATCGACCTTGTGTGTGACGCGCCACGGAACTCCCGCAAGATGACTCCGGGCCGTGCCGCACCTCCGCCACGGTGGCGGCCTTCTACTGACAGCGAACCTTCGATTCGCAGCGATCAGGCCTTGCCTTTCCGGGCGTGCTGCGCGATGAACTCGTCGAGCAGCTTGCGCTCCTCACGAGTCAACGTGCGACTCTCCAGCAAATCCGGACGCCTGAGCCAGGTACGTCCCAGAGACTGCTGCAACCGCCAGCGCTTGATCAGGGCATGATTGCCACTGAGCAGAACATCCGGCACCCGCTTGCCATCGATGACTTCAGGGCGGGTATAGTGCGGACAATCGAGCAGGCCATCGGTGAAGGAATCCTCCTCCGCGCTGGCTTCATGCCCGAGTACGCCCGGCACCAGGCGCGCAACCGTATCGATCAGGACCATGGCCGGCAGTTCCCCGCCAGACAGGACGTAATCGCCGATCGACCACTCCTCATCGATCTCCTCTTCCACCACGCGTTCGTCAATGCCTTCATAGCGTCCGGCCACCACGATCAGGCGCTCATTCGTCGCCAGTTCACGGGCACCGGCCTGATCCAGCTTGCGGCCTTGCGGGGAGAGATAGATCACGCGGGCGTCGTCACCACCAGCGGCACGGGCGTCACGAATGGCACCTCGCAGGGTCTCGACCTTCATCAACATGCCGGGACCACCGCCGTAGGGACGATCATCGACCGTACGGTGCCTGTCGGTGGCGTAGTCGCGAGGATTCCAGAGATCGACCTCGAGCAGGCCCTTGTCGACCGCTCGGCCGGTCACGCCACTGGCGGTAATCGCCGTGAACATTTCCGGAAACAGGCTCACTACACCAATCCACACAGGCGTCAGCTCTCTGTGCTTAACATCAGAATTCGGGATCCCAGTCGACGCTCATGCGCCCAGAGGTGAGATCCACATCGCGAACCACCTGATCGGGAAGGTACGGCACGAGCCGTTCCTTCTCATCGATGCTGTCGTCGTTCGGCTTTATCACCAGAACGTCGTTGGCACCGGTCTCCATCAGGGTGCTCACTTTCCCGAGGCGCTGGCCATCCAGCGTTACCACCTCGAGACCTTCCAGTTGATGCCAGTAGTACTCACCGACTTCCAGCTGCGGCAGGTGCTGCTTGGGCAGGAGAATCTCCGCCCCGGCCAGCTCCTGTGCTGCTTCGCGACTATCGATACCTTCGAGCTGTGCCACCAGGCCCTTGCCATGGCGACGTGCCTGAGCGAGGCGGGCGGGAATCTGCTTCCCGTCCAGCTTCAGCATCCAGCCAGCGTAATCGAAGATGCCGTCAATCGGGCTGGTGTAGGAATACACCTTGAGCCAGCCTTTGACGCCATAGGGGCTGGTAAGCTTCCCCATTACCACCACATCATCGTCATGCGATGACGCTGCGGTCGGCTGCGGATTGTTCGGTTGAGTAGGCATCCTGGAATCAAGCCTGCTGCTTGCCAGCTTCCTTGATCAGCTGAGCGACACGGTCAGAGACCTGTGCGCCCTGCTGCTGCCAGTGAGCGATGCGCTCGAGATCGACGCGCAGACGCTCTTCCTGGCCGCGAGCGACCGGGTTGAAGAAGCCGACGCGCTCGATGAAGCGGCCATCACGGGCTGTGCGGGAGTCAGCTACAGCCAGGTGGTAGAAGGGACGCTTCTTGGCGCCACCACGTGCCAGACGAATGGTAACCATTGCGTAATCTGTCCTTCGTGTTGAAGTGAAAATCGTGCCACAGAACTCGTCTTCGCATGGAGGGTCCACACGAAGAGGCGACATTCTACGGAAATTGGCAAGCCTTGGAAACCTTTTTCCAAGGCCATACACACGCTCCGCGACACGGGACGTGCCACGGAGCGCAATTCCAGGTGTCAGCGCCCATGTCTCATCAGCGCTGCATCGGGCATCGGGTCAGCAATCAGCGACGCGGGAAGCGTCCGCCACCCATGCCGCCGGGGCCACCCATACCGCCCATGCCCCCCATACCGCCGGGGCCGCCAGGACCACCGCCCATCATGCCGGACATGCCACGCATCATCTTCTGCATGCCACCTTTCTTGCCGGCCTTCTTCATCATCTTGGCCATCTGCTTGTGCTGCTTGAGCAGACGGTTGAGGTCCGGCACCTGAGTACCGGAGCCCATGCAGATGCGGCGCTTGCGCGACCCATTGATGAGGTCTGGGTTGCGGCGCTCCTTGGGCGTCATGGAGTTGATCATCGCCTCCAGCTTGCCCAGCTCCTTCTCGCTGGCCTGGCTCTGGGCGACTTCCGCCAGCTGCCCCATGCCCGGCAGCTTGGACATCAGGCTGCCCATGCCCCCCATGTTCTTGAGCTGCTGCAACTGGTCACGGAAGTCTTCGAGATCGAAGCCTTCGCCTTTCTTGACCTTGCTGGCCAGCTGCTCGGCCTTGCTCTTGTCGACGGTGCGCTCGGCTTCCTCGATCAGCGACAGCATGTCGCCCATGCCGAGGATGCGCGAGGCGATGCGGTCCGGGTGGAAGGGTTCGAGGGCGTCGACCTTCTCCCCCATGCCCATGAACTTGATCGGCTTGCCGGTGATGTGACGCACGGACAGGGCCGCACCGCCACGCGCATCACCGTCGGCCTTGGTCAGCACGACACCGGTCAGTGGCAAGGCTTCATGGAAGGCCTTGGCGGTGTTGGCGGCATCCTGACCGGTCATCGCATCGACGACGAACAGCGTCTCGTCGGGATTGACGCTGCGGTGCAGGGCGGCAATCTCGTCCATCATGTCGTCATCGACATGCAGGCGACCGGCGGTATCGACCAGCACCACGTCGTGGAACTGGATACGCGCGTGCTTCATCGCCGCTTCGGCGATGGCCACCGGCTGCTGGGAGGAGTCGGAGGGGAAGAAATCGACCCCGACTTCCTTGGCCAGCGTTTCCAGCTGGTCGATGGCGGCCGGACGATAGACGTCCGCCGAGACCACCAGCACCTTCTTCTTCTCGCGCTCACGCAGGTAGCGTGCCAGCTTGGCGACGGTGGTGGTCTTGCCCGCGCCCTGCAGGCCTGCCATCAGAATGACGGCCGGACTGCCCTTGAGCGTCAGACCTTCATTGGCTTCGCCCATGATCGCTTCCAGCTCCTGCTGGACGATCTTGACGAACTGCTGGCCCGGCGACAGGCTCTTGGACACTTCCTGACCGACGGCACGTTCGCGCACTCGCTCGATGAAGGCCTTGACCACCGGCAGCGCGACATCGGCTTCAAGCAACGCCTTGCGCACTTCGCGCAGGGTGTCCTTGATGTTGTCTTCCGTCAGCTTGGCCTGGCCGGTAATCGACTTCAGCGTATGCGACAGGCGATCACTCAAACTTTGAAACATGGGCCTCTCCGGCTAGGGACGTCTGGGGTCCGCGCTGCGGGGACGAGGGCGTAAGCCACCTCGTGACCGGCGCACGGCATGACGCCCCAGCGCGTGAATGGTTATCCTGTCGCGCATTATACGCACAGGGCGGCCGTGTCTCCATGCATGCAAGACTTGCAAGTCGCCATCCTGGCGATGCCATGCATGAAGGAAGCAGCGCCGACAATCGTCATGCAATGCGGAGTCTGTCGCCGCGCGGGCCTCATCGCCCGTCAGAGCACGCGACAGGACACCGCGAGTGGATGCAATCCCGGCGGCGCATTCGGTATAGTCTCTGCAGATAGACAGTGTCTCATGCGAGGCCTGATCTCCCGCTACCCTCCGGCACCTGGACAACAGCACATGCAGGCTCTGCCTTTTGCCTTTCTGGCCATCATCTTCTATCTCGGCGCCGGCCTCTGGCAGGGCCTTACCCTGACACGCCGCGTCCCGGCACGCACGCGTCTGGTGCGCAGCCTGGCGCTGATCGCCGTCGCCTGCCATTCCGTCATCGTCTGGGTCACGCTCAACCACGGTGGCGCGCTGCACCTCGGACTGTTCGAGAGCGCTTCGCTGGTCAGCTGGGCCATCTGCCTGCTGCTGGTCATCGCCAGCCTGTTCAAGCCGGTGATCGCCGGGGGCGCGGCGCTGTTCCCGGTCGCCGCTGCCTGCGTGCTCGGCGTGATGAACCTGCCGAGCGCCACCACCGAGAACCCACTATCCCCCGGCCTGGTCGCCCACATCTTCACCTCGGTGGCGGCGTTGGCCTTCTTCAGCATCGCGGCCATGCAGGCCGGGCTGCTGTCACTGCAACAGCATGCGCTCAAGAAGCGACATACCCGCGGTATCGTCCAGGTGCTGCCGGCACTGACCAGCATGGAGCGCGCGCTGTTCGAGCTGATCTGGGCCGGCATGATCCTGCTCAGCGTATCGATCATCAGCGGCACCATCTATCTGGACAACATGTTCGCTCAGCATCTGGCTCACAAGACCGTGCTCAGCCTTGGCGCCTGGATCATCTTCGCCGTACTGCTGTTCGGGCATCACGTGCTGGGCTGGCGCGGCCAGCGTGCCGCACGCTGGACACTGGGCGGCTGCCTGGTACTGGCACTGGCCTTCTTCGGCACCAAGTTCGTGCTGCAAGTGATATTTTCCCACTAAGTCCTGCCATCCCGACAGAGATCGCTCGCTGCGCCTGATGCATTGCAGCGAGCGTGTCAGTATCATGCGCCTAAATCCGCCACCGAGGACCCTTCACTCTTGAGCGACGACACCCCGTTGGGGCTGCTGTTCGGCCTACTGGTCATCCTGATCATCCTGTCTGCCTTCTTCTCGAGTTCCGAGACCGGCATGATGTCGATCAACCGCTACCGTCTCAGTCACCGCGCCAAGGGCGGTGAGCGCGGCGCCAAGCGTGTTACCCGCCTGCTTTCCCGCCCGGACCGCCTGATCGGCGTCATCCTGATCGGCAACAACTTCGTCAACAACCTGGCCGCCTCGCTGGCGACCATCATCGCGATCCATTACTTCGGTGATGTCTCAGGCCCGGCCGTCTCGACCGCCGTGTTGACCATCGTGGTGCTGATCTTTGCCGAAGTGACGCCCAAGACCATGGCCGCCGTGAACCCGGAGCGCATCGCCTATCCGGCCTCTCTGGTGCTGGAGCCGTTGCTCAAGCTGCTCTACCCGCTGGTATGGCTGGTCAATGGCATCTCCAATAGCCTGCTGCGTCTCTTCGGCGTGCGCGATGTCAGCGGCGGCGCCGACAGCCTGACTCGTGACGAGCTGCGCACCGTGGTCCATGAGGCTGGCAGCATGATTCCGCGTCGCCACCAGGGCATGCTGCTGTCGATCCTCGATCTCGAGAACGTCACCGTCGATGACATCATGGTGCCTCGTCAGGAGATCTTCGGCATCGACCTGGACGATGACCTCGACATCATCCTCAGCCATATCCGCGCCAGTCAGCACACGCGGGTGCCGGTCTACAAGGGGGACATCAACAACATCATCGGCATCCTGCACCTGCGCAACGCGGCGCGCTTCCTGTCACTGGACGAGGTCACCAAGGCCTCCATCATCCAGGAAGCCCGCGAGCCCTACTTCATCCCGGAGTCCACGCCGCTGCATACCCAGCTGCTCAACTTCCAGAAGCAGAAACGCCGCATCGGCATCGTGGTCGACGAGTATGGCGATGTGCAGGGGCTGGCGACATTGGAGGACATCCTCGAGGAGATCGTCGGCGAGTTCACCACCGATGTCGCCGGTACGCATCAGGAGATCCACCCGCAGGACAACGGCAGTTACGTGATCGAAGGCACCGCCAACATCCGCGAGATCAACAAGGCCATCGGCTGGCAGCTGCCGACTGACGGCCCCAAGACACTCAACGGCCTGATTCTGGAACACCTGGAATCCTTCCCGGATGCTCCGGCCAGTCTCGCCATCGGCACTACGCGCATCGAGATCCAGCAGGTGAAGGACAACCAGATCACCTCGGCACGCTGCTGGCAGGCAGCCCGCACCACACGCACCTGATGTCGCCATTGCCCCTCGGCATCACGTCGTGATGCCAAAAAGAGCCCGCCACCCGGCGGGCTCTTCACGTTCCAGCTCGTTGCAATGCCGTGTTGCATGCCGTGAAGCGGCCAATGGCGAAGACACGCGTTATCCTCTGCCTGCGCCACGACGAGCACGGTGACATCCGGCCTGTTGACTCACGATCACCGCCACCGAATCCGCCGACCGTCTTTCCGCCACGCCCACCACCTGCACAAAGGGCCGACATGACCTCAGCCTCCCCTTCGAAGATTGCACTGCAGCACCACCCCGCCCGCTTCACGCTGATGCTGGCGTTGATGGTCGCCCTCGCCCCTCTGGCCACTGACGCCTATCTGCCTGCCATGCCGTCCATGGCAGGCGACTTCGGCGTGGACGAGCATCGTATCGGCCTGACCATCACCATGTTCTTCTTCGGCTACGCGATGGGGCAGCTGGGCGGCGGTCCGCTGTCCGACAGCCTGGGGCGTCGCCCGGTGGCCCTGAGCGGCTTCGTGCTGTTTCTCGTCGCCGGTCTGGGCTGCGCACTGACCCGCGACTTTCATTGGCTGCTGTTCTGGCGAGTGCTGCAGGGCATCGCCACCGGCATGACAGGTGGTGTCTCACGCACCGTGGTAAGGGATGTCGCGACCGGCAAGGACGCCGCTCGCCTGATGACCAACGTCACCATGGTGCTGATGACCGCGCCGTTGATCGCCCCGTCCCTCGGGGCCTTGGTGATCTCGCTGAGCCACTGGACGACAATCTTCTTCGCGCTGGGGGTCTACGGACTGCTGGTCGGCCTGATCATCCATCGCTGGCTGCCGGAAACCCACCCGCCCAGCGAGCGCACGCCCTTCAAGCCCCGCAATGTGCTGCGTAGCTATCGTGACATCCTCTCCACGCGCGGTGTACCCGGCCATCTGATGCTGATCCTGTGCGGCCCCGGCATCATGTTCACCTTCATCACCAATGCCAGCTATCTGTATCAGGGGCTGCTCGGGATGACACCGCCTCAGTTCGCGCTGGCTTTCGGTGCCAACGTGGTGGCGATGTTCGTCGGCAATCGTCTCAATCATGTCGGCCTCAAGCACCTGCGCATGCGCACCCTGGTCAAGCTGGCACTGGGTGTCCAGCTGACAGGCATCTGCTGGCTGCTGGGGCTGGGCCTGAGCGGCATGATCAGCGCCGCTACCATGATTCCCGGCATGCTGGTGGTACTTGGCGCAGGCGCCATGATCACCCCCAACGTGATGGCAGACTACCAGTCGCTCTTCGCCCGCGGTCACGGTGTCGCCAATGCCATCTCGGGCACCACGCTCTTCCTGGGCGGCGGGCTCTATGGTGCCATTGCCAGTCTGTGGCTGAACGGCACTGACATGCTGCCGGTGCCCCTGGTGATGCTGACAGCCTGCCTGATCGGCAGCATCGGCTTCTGGATCACGCGCCATACCGCCCCGTCCAATCAGCCCAGTGCCCGCAGTGGCGCCACCACGTCTGCTTGAGTGAGCCCACCGGCCGCCCTGGATGAGGCACACGCAAAAAGACGCCGCCCGTGAGATCACGGGCGGCGTCTTGTCTTCAGGGGCAGGGCTGGCTCTCACCAACCGGGGTGACGGCTGAACACGAGCGAGGCCGCTTCATCCTGTCACCGATTGCCTGCCAGGCGTGTCGCCTTGCGATGCAGATCACGCACCGCTTCTTCGAGCTCCACCGCCTTGGTGCCGACAGGGTCGAAGGTACGTCCTACACACAGCTCTACCCGCCCGCGCAGACGCCGCGGGAACTTGGCGAAAGCAGGCCCGCCGCCGTGGGAGAACCAGGACCCCCACAGTCCGCCCAGCGCCATCGGAATCACCGGCACCGGGTCACGCGCCAGAATCAACTCCAGCCCGCGCCGGAAGCGGCCGACCTCACCATCACGCGTCAGCTTGCCCTCGGGGAAGATCATCACGACTTCTCCCTCGCGCAGCGCCTTGCCGACTTCCTCCAGCGAACGGCGCACCCCTGCCGGGTCCTTGCGTGAGGAATCCACCGGAATCGCCCCAGCAATGCGGAAGAACCACTTGAGCCACGGCGAGTGATAGATCTCGGCATCCATCAGGAAACGCAGCGGACGCGGACTGGCCCCGCCCAGAATCAGCGCATCCATGAAGCTGACGTGATTGCACACCACCAGCGCCGCCCCTTCCGCCGGTATCCGCCAGCGCCCCTTGAGGTGCAGGCGATACATCAGGTGGATGAGGATGAAGATATTGAGGCGCAGGAAGGGGCGCGGGTCACGCAGCATGCAGACCACTGCGATCAGTCCGCTGATCAGGGACAGCAACAGCAGGAAATCCGGAATATCGCGCCCCATCACGCCCAGCACCAGAATGCCGGCACCGGCCGACAGCACCATCAGCAGGGCATTGAGCACGTTGTTGGCGGCGATCATGCGCGCGCGGTGATCTTCAGGACTGCGGATCTGCAACAGGGTATAGAGCGGCACGATATAGAGGCCACCACCGAACCCGATGACGCCGAGATCCAGCCACATGCGCCAGAAACCGGCGATGCCCAGCAGCTCGATCAAGGGCGTGGCCATCTGTGCCTCGGCCAGTGCCGGGCGCAGGGCAAGATCCAGCCCGCCAGCGAAGATGATCAGCGCGCCGAAGGGCACCAGTCCCGTCTCGAGGCGCCCGCGCGAGACACGCTCACAGGCCAGCGACCCCAGCCCGATGCCGATGGCAAAGGCCGCCAGCAAGGCAGAGGTCGCCCCTTCGGCCCCATGCACGATATCGCGCGCATAGGCCGGCAATTGCGTCAGATAGCTGGCGCCGAGGAACCAGAAGGCACTGATGCCCAGCAGCGCCCAGCGTAGCCGGCGGTTGCTCAGCCCTTCACACATCACCGCGATGCTGCCGGAGAGCGGCCGCCACGGCACGGGGCCGGGCGAAGCGGAGGGTGCCGGCGGAATCTTGCCGGCCGCCATCACGCCCAGCAGGGACAAGGAAACCAGCGACGCGGAGAGCGCCCAGCGTGCCAGCTCGCCGCCCAGTGCCATCAAGGCCGCGGCAGCAAGGGTGCCGATCAGGATGGCCAGAAAGGTGCCCAGCTCGACCCAGGCATTGCCGCTGACCAGCTCATCCGGCTTGAGGTGCTGGGGCAGGATGGCGTACTTGACCGGGCCGAAGAGCGCCGACTGGGTGCCCATCATGAACAGCAGCGCCAGCAGCAACTCCCATGCTTCGAAGATCAAGGCGCCGGCCGCCACGCTCATGGTAGCCAGCTCCAGCCACTTGAGTCGCACGATCAGGCGCTGCTTGTCGAGGCGGTCAGCCAACAAGCCGCCCCAGGCGGAGAACAGCAGAAAAGGCAGGATGAAGAGCCCGGCCGCCAGGTTGTTGACGATGCCGGTGTCCCAGCCCCGCTGCTCGATGACCACGAAGGTCATCAGCAGCAGCAAGGCGTTCTTGAACAGATTGTCATTGAAGGCCCCGAGGGCCTGGGTCCAGAAGAAGGGCGCAAAACGGGGTCGCCGGAGCAGTTCTCGACTCATTTGTCAGCTTCCGTGGCATCCCCCGCACACGCAGCCTCGCTGCGTACCTTGAGCCCTGCCAACATGGTGTCCAGCAACTGATCGAGAAGCTCCGTCACTTCCAGTGGCTGCCCCTGCCAGAGCCCCAGACGCTCGTTCATGCCCAGCTGCACCAGACCATGCACGCTACCCCACAGCGTGCGCGCCATGCGCTTGGCCTCGACGGACTCGACGCGTGGGGCGTACTCGACCAAAGCCCCCTCCACACGCTCGAACAGCCCTTCGATCATCGCGTTCTGGCGCTGATCCAGCTCCCCTTCCTGGGCGAGCGGGAAGTCGAACAGCAGCTGCCAGCGATAAGGGTCGCGCTGGGCGAAGCCCCAGTAGGCGCGCGCCAAGGCCTTGAGGCGCTCCGAAGGACTCGGCGTCTCCTGTCCGGCTATCGCATCGCGCAGCCTGTCCAGCGTCGCCAGATTGACGTGCTGGAGCAGGTTGCCGAAGCTGCCATAGAGCTTGAGCAGGGTGCTGGGCGCACAACCGACTTCGCGAGCCAGGTTGCGCAGAGACAGGGCGTGAACGGGCTGCTCTTTGAGCCATTCATCGCAGGTCTCCATTACCCGCGCATGCAGCGCTTCCGGTGCATGCTGACGTGGACGGGCCATCGAATTCCTCTGATGCTTGAGATGCGTTACCGCGTAGCGAGTCTGACGCGGCGTGTGTTCGGACAGCACGGGTGGGCAAAGGGTTGCGACGCCTTGCGGGCACCTCTTGGAGCACCCCGTATCAGTCATTGAATCGAACAGTGTTTCCGTCCAGCATATCGAGACTGAGCACAAACGCAAGCATCACCAAGGTGTGGCATGCTGGCATGCGTGACGTGCAGCGCGATCCACACCCCATCTCAGGCAGCAGCTGCCGCTGCATGTTCCCTTCGCCTCATCGCCTCAAAGGATTCTCGTGGCCGGTCGTCTGTATATCCCCCCCTACCCCGCTGACCTGCCCCCCGACGAACTGTTCGGGTCGCTGGCGACTCCCGCGCTCGAACGCCAGTTGCGCAGCGAACTGCTGGTCAGTGCCAATCGCGCCCCGCGCATGCCCGCCTCGATGCTGCGTCTGGAAGGCCCCAGCCTGCGGCTGGTGCCGGCACTCTGGGGCCTGACACCCAGCTGGCTGGAGATCATGGACCACGCCCCGCACGTGGCGCGTGCAGAGTCGCTGGAAACGCGACGCATGTTCCGCGAGTCGTTCATCAGCCAACGGGCACTGATCCCCGTCGGCGGTGTCTATGTGTGGAAGGAACAACCGCGCATGAAGCAGCCGTTTCTGGTCACGCACCCGACCCGCGCTCCGCTGTTGCTGGCCGCCCTCTGGACGCGCCACTTCAGCGCTCCCCTGATGGAGGGGCTCCCCCCCGAGGGTCGCGACAGCTTCGCGCTGATCAGTGTCGAGTGCGCCGGGATCACGTCACGCCTGACCGATCGCATGCCCGCCGTGATCGCGCCGCATCAGGTACGCGACTGGCTGAATGCCGAGACGCCGCTGGAGACAGCCCGCAGCATGCTGACACCGAACGTCAGCCTGGCCGCCTTTCCGGTCGCACGCCTCGTCAACGACCCCGAGCATCAGGAGTGGAGCGTCGCCCACCCCACCGGCCCGATGCTGACCTGAATCCGCCTGCGTCGACGGCACGTATTGACGATGGTGGCACTGCATCGCTCTATCGCCTCGCGCGCATGTTCGCCCAATGAGAACCATCACCGAGTCAGCGCCACCTGCCCGAGCAGCGGTGGCATGAATCAGGAGAGAAGATGTCACTGCCTTCAGGATTTCGCCCTCTTGCACTGAGCACGGCCATTGCAGCCATCGTCATGGGTGGTCTGGCGCCGGCCATCAGCCATGCCGATACCCGCCCGGCTTCTGCGCCCGCATCGTCACTCGCGCCGGCCGCCAACTCCGCCTCAAGCACGGCGTCCGCCAGGGGCGAGCAGGCCAGTCCGGTCATCAAGAGCGAGAACGACCAGCGACTTTATCGCAGCCTGACCCTCGACAACGGCCTCAAGGTCCTGCTGGTCAGTGATGCCAAGGCCGACAAGGCCGCCGCCGCCGTCGATGTCGAAGTCGGCAGCGCCCAGGACCCCGACGATGTCCCGGGGCTGGCGCACTTCCTGGAGCACATGCTGTTCCTCGGCACCGATCGCTACCCGAAGCCGGACGCCTACCAGGACTTCATCACCAGGCATGGCGGCCAGCACAACGCCTTCACCGCCAGCCAGGACACCAACTACTTCTTCGACATCGACCCGGATGCCTTCGATGAAGCGCTGCCGCGCTTTGCGCGCTTCTTCGTCGCACCGCAGTTCAACGCCGACTACGTGGATCGCGAGCGCCATGCGGTCAATTCCGAGTATCAGGCGCGCCTGCAGGACGATGGCCGGCGCATCTACGAGGCTGTCGAAGCGGCCCTCAATCCAAAACACCCCTTCAACCGCTTCAGCGTCGGCAGTCTCGAGACCCTCAAGGACACCGAGGCCGGTAGCCTGCGCCAGCGTCTGGTCGATTTCTATCAGGCCCACTACGGCGCCAACGTGATGCGCCTGTCATTGGTCGGACCGCAGTCGCTGGAAACGCTCGAGCAGCTGGCCCGTGACAACTTCAGTGATGTGCCAGATCGTGGGTTGTCGCGTCCCGAGATCACCACGCCCCTGGCCAGCGGTGACGAACTGCCGGCACGCCTTGAGGTCAAGTCACTCAAGCAGGAGCGCAAGCTGTCATTCATGTTCCCTATCGACGACCCGATCGCCCACTACCAATCGCAGCCGGTCAGCTACCTGGCCAACCTGATCGGTCATGAAGGTGAAGGCAGTCTGCTGGCGGTGCTCAAGGAAAAGGGCTGGGCTGATGGCCTCTCGGCCGGCGGTGGCCTCAGTGATGGCGAGCATGCCCTGCTCAGCGTCGACATCAGCCTGACCCCGGAAGGCGCGCAGCATCAGGCGGCGATCCGTGCCGCGCTGTTCGACTACCTGGCCCTGATCCGCGATGAGGGCATCAACGACTGGCGCTATACCGAACAGGCACGACTGGGTGAGCAGAGCTTCCGCTTCCAGCAGCGCAGCTCGCCGGTCAATCTGGCCAGCAATCTGGCGATGATGATGACGCGCTACCCGATCGAGGACGTGATGGCGGCGCCCTACCTGATGCAGGACTTCGACCCGGACCTGATCAAGGACACCCTCGCTCGCCTGACACCCGACAACCTGCTGGAGGTCTACTCCGGCCCGCAGGTGGAGGGGGATCAACAGGGCGAGTGGTTCAAGGCGCCCTATACCCTGATGCGCCTGACGGCGGATGCCGCTGCTCAGACAGCCGGCGACGACACCCTGGCCAGCCAGCTGGCGTTGCCCAAGCCCAACCCCTATCTGGCCAAGGACTTCCGCGTACTCGACCTGGCCGACGCCAAGCCGAGCAAGTTGATCGATGAGCCCGGTGCCGAACTCTGGTATCAGGGTGATGCGAGCTTCTGTGTGCCGAAGGCCGAATGGCGTTTTGGTCTGCTCAATCCCGACGTCAGTCGCTCGGTGGATGACCAGGCCATGAGTCAGGTGCTGGCGGCGTGGCTGAATGACAGTCTCAACGCGCGTCTGTATCCGGCGCGTCTGGCAGGGCAGGATGCGCTGGTCTACGCCCATGGGCGTGGCATCACGCTGCAGTTCAGTGGCTGGCGTGATGGTCAGCAGCCGGAAATGCGCGAAGTGCTCGACCAACTGGTGAATGGCGAGATGGCCCCCGCCACCCTGAAGCGCATCACTCAACGCCTGCGTCGCAGCCTGCAGAACCGCGTTCAGGCACCGCTCTACACGCGCCTGGGCCGCAGTCTCAGCGAAACGCTGGTCGGCCTGCCAAGCACCGCCGAGCAACAGCTGGCAGCACTGGACAAGATCGACGCCCAGACACTGGACAACTTCCGCAAGCGCTTCCTTGCCAAGCTGCACGTGCAGGCGATGGTGACCGGCAACCTGACCGCCGACCAGGCCCGCGAGACCGGCCAGCTGGTGATCAACGGGCTTGCCCCGCGTATCACGCGCGAGGCGGTGCCAGACCTGGAAGTGCGTCAGGTCACCCACCACACGGTACTGCGTCCGGACAGCACACGCGGCGATGCCGGTGCCCTGCGCTACCTGCAGGGCAAGGACCGTACGCTGCAGACCCAGGCACGCATCGCGGTGCTGGGCCAGCTGCTCGAAGCCCCCTTCTACAGCCAGCTGCGCACTGAGGAGCAACTCGGCTATATCGTCTCCGCACGCTATTCGCCCATGCTCGATGCGCCGGGGCTGAGCCTGCTGGTGCAGTCGCCGTCCAGGGACAGCAAGACGCTGTTTTCGCGCATGGATGCCTTCCTCACCCGCTTCGACAGCCGCGTGCAGTCATTGGATGAGGCCACGCTTGCCAGCTACCGCGACGCCGTCGTCGACAGCCTGACCCAGAAGCCCCGCAAGCTGTCCGAGCTGGCAGCGCGCAACTGGAGCGAGCTGAGCTTCGGCTGGACAGGCTTCGACCGCCGCCAGCAACTGGTCGCGGCCGTCGAGCAGGTCAGCGCACAGGACATCCGCGCCATCTGGCAGCAGCTGAATGCCTCCAGCGCGCTGGAACTGGCCTTCGACCCCGGCACGCCCAGCGACTTCGACCAGCGCCTTACCGAACTGGACCTGCCGCCGCTGCCCGAGGCGCCGCGCGCCGAGACAGGCGCGACCCTGGCGGCACCCTCAGTCGAGGCCAGCGGCAATGCCCAGCATTGAGTCTCGACGGCCCGCCAGCGGCTTGACGGGCAAACCAGACGCTGCCCCTCACCGGACGAGCGCCTGAAACGACAAGACCCCGACGAGGAGCAGTTCAATGACCGCGTCGGGGTCTTGTTCATTCATGCCTTGCCGGCAAGCACAGCGGACCGGCTAGCCCGTCATCAGCCGAAGGCCTGCGGCGGCATGATGCCTTCCACGTACATCGCCAGTTCTTCGAGAATCTGCACGCGGTCCGGGTCCTGTTCGCTCTGGGCCAGCTGCTGGATCTCGCTGACGAAGCCCTTCACGGTCAGGCTCGCGACCTGCTCATCGTTCATGCGCTCCCAGCGCCACTGCTCCCAGCGTTCGCGCTCGGCGGAGTTGAGCGTGTAGCCGTAGCTGCGCGCACGATAGCGGAACAGCATCTCCTCGAGGCGGCCATCCTGGAAGGCGAACGGCGTATCATCCAGCGCCTCGGGATGGGTGGCACGTACCCGCTCCATCTCCTTGCGGTCCGCGGGCGAGAAGAAGCCGCCGGAATAGAGCATCAAGTCCGGATCAGCCGGCCCAGCCGGCGGCACCTCGGCGAATACCTGCGCCACCTTCACGCCGATACCGGCGTTGTCCTTCAGCCATTTCCAGTGCACGCGACACTGGGCGGGGTCGATCTTGAAGCGCGCCGCGATCTCGCCGTATTCGCCCTCATGCGGCCCGGATACATCCTTGAGCGCATTGGCCGGCAGCAGCACCGGACTCTTGTTGAGATGGATGACCTTGAGCGGAATCCGCTCCTCGCCTTCCGCGAGGTCATCGGCACTGGCGAAGACACGGGCACGTATCTCTTCCGGTGACAGCTCCATCAACGGCGCCGGGTCTACCGAGAGGTCATAGACGATCACGCCATTGGCATTCGAAGGATGCTCCGCCAACGGCACCACCAGCGCGCCACAGGCCCGCGAGGCCGGATAGCGACGCGAGATGTGCAGCATCGGCTTGCGTGCGCCGATATCCAACAGGCTGGCGACATGGCGCTTGTTGCGCAGCTTGAGCAGGTAATCGAACAGTCGCGCATTGCGCGACTTGAGCAGGCGTGCCAGCGCGATGGTGGCGCGCACATCCACCAGCGCGTCATGCGCGCCGGCGTGTTCGATGCCATTGGCCGCCGTCAGATGCTCCAGACGGAAGCTGGGCGCCCCATCTTCACGCTTGGGCCATTCGATGCCCTCCGGGCGCAGGGCATGGAAGGCGCGCACGACATCGATCAGGTCCCAGCGCGAATTGCCGTTCTGCCACTCACGCCCGTAGGGGTCGAGGAAGTTGCGGTAGAACAGATGACGGCTGACTTCATCATCGAAGCGCAGGCTGTTGTAGCCCAGCGTGCAGGTCCCCGGCACGCTCATCTCGTCATTGATGCGCCCGGCGAACTCGGCCTCGGGGATGCCGCGGCGCTCGGCCTGCTGCGGGGTGATGCCGGTGATCAGACACGCCATCGGCTGGGGCAGGAAGTCATCGGCCGGCTTGCAATAGAGGGTCAGCGGCTCGCCGATCTCATTGAAGTCAGCATCGGTACGGATGGCCGCGAACTGCGAAGGACGGTCACGGCGCGGGTCGGCGCCGAAGGTCTCGTAGTCGTGCCACAGGAAGGTGGGCTCTGCCACAGGATGTCTCCACGCGGGCGGTCGAAAAATGAACGTGCCAGAGCACCGTCTCCAGCGAGGCTGGCACGGTGCTCTGGCAGGCAATGGGCATGGGCTGGGTCGGGACGTCGCAGGCGCTGCCCGCTCGGCAACGCCTCAGGTGGCAAGCACCCGACGCCCCGCGAACTCAGGCCTCGCCGGGGCGCGGCAGAGTGACGTTGAGTTCCAGCACCGAGCAGTCGTCTTCGCGGTCCAGCGAGATGTTGATGGCATCCTGGTCGACCTGCACATACTTGCGAATCACCTCGAGCAGCTCACGCTCCAGCATCGGCATGTAATCCGGCTGGTCACGCTGGCTACGCTGGTGCGCGACGATGATCTGCAGCCGCTCCTTGGCGACATTGGCGGTCTTCTTGCGCTCTCGCTTCAGAAAATCCAGTAATTTCACTTGCGCCCCCCTCCAAACATTCTGGCCAGCAGACCGCGCTTCTCGACTTCGTGGAAACGCAACTGCACTTCCTCGCCCAACAGGCGGGACACGCAATCCACGTACGCCTGGCCGGCATCGCTCTTCTGGTCATGCGTGACCGGCACACCCTGGTTGGACGCGCGCAGCACGGCGTCGGACTCCGGAATCAGGCCGATCAGCGGGATCGACAGGATTTCCTGGATATCGGTCAGGTTGAGCATGTCTCCGCCGGTAACGCGTGCCGGATGGTAACGGGTGATCAGCAGGTGTTCACGCACCGGGGTGTCGCCATTCTCGGCACGACGCGTCTTGGAAGACAGCAGGCCGATGATGCGGTCGGAGTCACGTACCGAACTGACTTCCGGGTTGGTCACCACCACGGCCTCGTCAGCGAAGTACATCGCCAGCTGGGCACCGCGCTCGATACCGGCCGGCGAGTCACAGATGACGTAATCGAACTCCTCGCGCAGCGCGTCGAGCACTTTCTCGACGCCTTCCAGCGTCAGCGCATCCTTGTCACGGGTCTGGGAAGCCGGAAGGATGTGCAGATTGTCGATGCGCTTGTCGCGGATCAGAGCCTGCTTGAGATTGGCTTCGCCCTGGATGACGTTGACCAGGTCATAGACCACACGGCGCTCACAGCCCATGATCAGGTCCAGGTTACGCAGGCCCACATCGAAATCGATCACTACGGTCTTGTTGCCGCGCAAAGCCAGTCCGGTGGCAATGGCGGCGGCGCTGGTCGTCTTGCCGACGCCGCCCTTGCCTGACGTCACTACGATAATCTTGGCCAAAGGTATCTTCCTTGCTGAGAGTCCCTCGCCGAGCGAGGATCACCTGTAAATATTGGATATCGTTCAGAACACAGTGCTGAGATCAGCCGAGTCGTGCGATACAGAGTTGATCGTGTTCAAGCACGACTTCGACATTGGCACCCAGCAGGCGATTGTCGATGTCATCGAGCCGCTTGTAGGTTCCGGCCACCGAGAGCAGCTCGGCGTGCAGTTCCTTGCAATAGATGCTGGCGTTGCGATCGCCATGGATACCCGCCAGCGCGCGGCCCCGCAGAGCGCCATAGATATGCACGCTGCCGGCGGCCAGGATCTCGGCACCGGCATTGACCGCGCCGATGATGACCAGATCGCCCTCCGGTGCGCTGACCTGCTGGCCCGAGCGCACCGTGCCGCGATACACCTTGCTGGCGTGGGCCGGCTCCGCTTTCTCGGCCGCGCTGTCCGTGACTGTCTCGGCAGGTTCGGCGATCGGCTCAGCGGCCACCGGCGGCACGGACTCGAGGGAGCGCCCGCGATTCTCCTGCGGCGGGAACCACCCCAGCCCCAGCGCCCAGGCGGACTGGCGCACCGGGTCTCCACCGCCACGCACCGCGACCGGCAACAGCTTGTGGCCACGGCAGACGGCACAGATGCGCTCCAGCGCCAGATGCGGCTCGTCGAGCTTCTCGACGCTCAGCACCACCGGCGTATGTTGAAAGAAGGCCGGCGACTGGCTGAGCTTGCTCGCCAGCTGAGCACGGATCTGCTCCGGATCACCGCTGACCAGCTCCATGACCGTCATCGGCAGCATGCCGCCCTTGAAGGTGAAGGCCTGAGGGGCCCTGTCCGTACTGAGACTCATGACCTGACTCCGGTTGCGTAAGGAGTGTCGAAGCCCTCCGACACTCTTGATGATGCACGTACTGTTCACGGCATCCTCAAGGCGGCCCTCGAATAAAAAGGCCACCTGAATAACATAGCTCGCCGTCGCACACGGCACAGCGACTGCTTGATAGGCGCCGAGCATGAATGACAGACACTGAATGGCATAGCGGTAACGTACAAAACTATGTGAGCGAACACAGTGCTGCAACTGATGATACGGCCAGCAGCAGGCACTGTCAGGTGTCGCGTGCCTACGACGTGGCTCCCTTGCCGACCTGTCACCCGCCGCCGCTCGCCCCGCACGCCGCCGCGCGCATGCAATAAGGCACATCGATCGACATGCGATACCACACAACGGGGGGTTGTGACTGGTAAGATAGCGGGGTGACGAAATTCATGCGCCGTCACTCCGCCCACTCCGTCGTGCCCACCCGATTGCACCCGCCGAGTGTGCGGCCAATTGTTGCGCCCCTCTATTTTTTGCCTGGATAACCGCTCTCACATGACCGGACTGCTCTCCCGCCTCACTGGCCGCCTGTTCACTCCTCGCTGGCAACACGCCAACCCTGCCATTCGCTCCGCTGCCACTGACCAGCTTGATCCGGAGATTCCAGACCAGCGCAAGATCCTGGAGACCCTGATTCTCGAAGATGACGCCCTGGAGGTGCGCCATGCCGCCCTGACGCGCATGCAATCTCCCGAACGTCTGCTGCCGCTGCTCGACCGCGCCGATGGTCTGGTACGCGAGCGCCTGATCGAACTGTTGAGCGGCGGCCAGGATGCGCCCTCACTGTTGAGCCGTGAACAGCTGGTCGCGCGCCTGGACGATCGCGAACTGCTCTCCGCCGTGGCGTCCCGTGGCGACAACCAGCAACTGCGTCTGACCGCACTGAGCCGACTGGAAGATGAAGAGACGCTGATCCATCAGGCCTGCCACAACACCATCGCCGCCGTGCGCCATGCTGCTGCCGCCCGCATTACCAGCCAGGCCGGCCTCGAGCGTCTGGTGCGTGATGCCAAGCGGGACCGTCACGTGCAGCGTCAGGCGCGCGACACCCTCGCCCAGCGCCGTGCCGATGCCCAGCAGGCCGACGCGCTGGCCGCCAGCCGCGACAACCTGCTGCGCCAGATGGAGAAGCTGCCGCGTCAGGCCTGGGAAGACAGCGTGCCCTCGCGCTACCGCTCGCTGCTGCGCGAGTGGGAGCGTCTGCCGGCCGCGGACTACGAGATTCAACAGCGCTTCGAAGAGGCACGCCAGCAGGCGCACAAGGTCATCAGCGACCATGAGGCCCGCGAGGAAGCCATTCGTGCCCATGAACGCCTGAGCGCCAACCTCAACACGCACCTGGAAGAGATTCTCAGCGCCGTGGACCAGGCGCGGGCAGACCTCTACAGCCGCGACTGCGTCAATGATCACGACTTCGCCAGCCTGCAGGCCCAACGCCGACTGCAGGGAGAGCGCTGGCGCGAGCTGACCGACCAGTTCTCGGCCCCGGCCGAACTGCTCGAACGTCAGCAGCGCCTGCAACAGCAGCTGCAGGATGCCCTCGATGCCTGGCATCGCCATCAGCTGTGCCAGGGCGAGTTGGATGCCGCGCTGGTCGACAATGACATCGACCAGCTGCGTCGTCTGGAAAGCGAGGTGGCCTGGCCTGCGGGTCTGCCGCAGACCGCCAGCCTGAGCGCGGTGCGTCAGGCGATCAGCGCGGCGCAGCCGGAAGAACCGGCAGAGGCAGCGCAAGAGCAGGACGCGCTCGATGAAAGCCCTGCACAAGACACAGAGTCAGCTGACGCCTCCCGCGAGGGCGACGGCACTGCGCGCAAGGCGAGCCTGGATCTGGACGCACTGGATGCCGAACTGGCACGCCTGGAAGCGGATCTCGATGCCGGCAAGCTAAAGCCGGCCAGTCGCCTGCATCGCTCACTGCGCGATCGCACCGAAGGCCAGCTCGACAATGCCCGCCAGACACGCCTGCGCCAGCTCGGCGCGCGTGTCGCGGAACTCCGTGACTGGCAGAACTTCGTCGCGGCGCCCAAGCGCGAGCAGCTGCTCGAGGCCATCACCACCCTGAGCGAGCGCGATGACATCAGCGATGAGCAGCGCGACCGCCAGCACCAGCAGCTGATTCAGCAATGGCGCGAGCTAGGTGATGCGGCCGCCAGCCGCGATGCCAGCCAGGCGTTCCGCACCGCCTCTGACGCCATCAAGCTGCGCCTGCGGGATTACCGCGAATCGCGCAAGCAGCTGCGTGAACACAACCTGGCCATGCGCGAAGCGCTCTGCGAGCAGCTTGAATCGCTCAACGGTCACGCCATGGACGATGCCGACCCCGACTCCCTGCGCCAGATTCGCGATCGCGCCCGTGAGGAATGGCGTCGCCACACGCCGGTGCCCGCAGGCCCCGGTCGCCAGCTGTCACACCGCTTCGGCGAGGCGCTGACGGCACTGCAGGGGCTGATCGACAGCCGCGCGGGTCAGATCGCCGCCGCCAAGCAGGCTCTGGTCGAGGCCGTCGAGGCGCTGGCCAATGAGGACACGCCGGCACGTGCCCGCGCCGAACAGGCCAAGGCCCTGCAGAGTCGCTGGCGCGAGATGGGCCGCGCGCCAAAGGGCGAAGAACAACGCCTGTGGGCCGCCTTCCGCGCGGCGTGCGACCGTATCTTCGCCGCACGCGATCAGGACCGCGAAGACCGCGACAGCCGCGAGCAGGCACGCCTGGATCAGTGGCAGGCGTTGATCGAGCGCCTCGACAGCTGGGAGCCGGAGACGCTGGAAGACGCCGCCCTGCTTGATGACGCCCTGAAGGAAGCCGACACCCTCGGCCCGCTACCGCGCGGCAAGCGGGGCGACGGCATGCGTCGTCGCTGGACCGGCATTCTCAAGCGTCGCGAGCAGCGTCTGGACGAACTGCACGCCCTGCAATTGCGCGAGGAATGGCAGCAATGGCGTGACCTGCTCGAACAGCACGCCGTGGCGGATGCCAGCGCGCGTAACGGCGACGTGCAGGATGTCGAGCTGCCGAACACCTCGGCCTTCGACGACAACAGCCGCCAGGCCAATGCGGCTCGCAACCAGATGCGTCAGGCCCTGCCGAGCAACTGCAGCGCCGCCAACGAGCGCCTGGCCGAGCTGCGTGTCCACCTGGCCATTCTGTTCGAAGCCCCGCTGGGCAGCGAAGATGAGTCACGCCGCCTGACCGTGCAGGTCGCGCGCATCAACCAGCAGCTGGGTGAGCGCATGGAGCGTGAAGAAGAGCTGGATGAGGTGCTGGATGCGCTGCTCGCCAACGGGCCGCTGGACTGGGACGCCTGGCAGACCGAACTGCCGCGCTTCGATGCGCTGTTCAATCACTGAGTCAGCACGCCTGAAGCGCTGACGTCTGAACCTGTGATGATGCACTCGCAAGACTGAAACCATGGCAACGGAAAGCCCCCGCCTCTGTCGAGACGGGGGCTTTTTCATTCTCTCGCCAGGCGGAGCCGAGTGCCGACCCTGCACTGGCTCACTCCAGCGCAGAGCATCAGCCCATGAACTGGCCGCCATTGATATCCAGGTTGGCACCGGTGATGAAGCCGGATTTCTCGTCGGCCAGGAAGGCGACCGCACGCGCGATCTCATCCGGCTGACCATAACGCTTGACCGGGATGGTCTCGCGGATTGATTCACGGATCTCTTCGGGGATCTTCATGATCATGTCGGTGGCGATGTAGCCCGGCGACAGGGTGTTGACGGTAATGCCCTTGGTCGCGGTTTCCTGCGCCAGCGCCATGGTCAGACCATGCATGCCCGCCTTGGCGGCCGAGTAGTTGACCTGGCCGAACTGGCCCTTGCGGCCATTGATGGAGGAGATGTTCACGATGCGGCCGTACTTGTGCTCCAGCATGTCATTGATGACGGCACGACAGGTGTTGAAGACGCTGTCGAGGTTGCAGTTGATGACTTCGCGCCACTGCTCATAGCTCATCTTGCGCATGGAGGTATCACGCGTGATGCCAGCGCAGTTGACCAGAACCGCGATCGGACCGAAGCGCTCGCGGATTTCGTTGACGCCTGCCTGACAGGCTTCGAAGTTGTCCAGCTCGATGCCGGACAGTGCGATGTTCTCGAACCCGGCAGCGCGCTGCTCCGATAGCCACCCCTCTGCCTTTTCCTTGTTCCTGTAACCCGCAATTACCTGATACCCCTGGTTCGCCAGCTCGCGGCAGATGGCGGAACCAATGCCACCGGTACCACCGGTAACCCATGCGACGGGTGCTGTTTGTGTCATCTTATTGTGTCTCCCTAATCCTGGAACGTCCTGTGTCCTTGGCTTGGGCACAGCTTGACAAATCTGCGGACACCCCCGCCCTGAGAAAACGAGAATGCCTGCAACGACAACAATGACCCGTGTCTCTAACAGCCTGATGACAATCGTGCACTCTGTGACGCCTGCCATCCGCCTGTGCGAGGCGCGTCACTCTCAGTATGGACAGGATGCAGCGGGAATGTATGTAGCAGATCTCTCACACGAGATGCCGATAATCGCTCGAGATGCGTAGACGGGTTGGTGACGACTCACCGGGCACGAGAAGTTTGCGTCAATTACGGGATAACGGTTGACGCAGCACTGTATATCCTTATACTACGCCCCACGTTGATGCGGGGTGGAGCAGTCTGGTAGCTCGTCGGGCTCATAACCCGAAGGTCATCGGTTCAAATCCGGTCCCCGCTACCACTGACAAGTCGTTGCCTATCAAGGTAATTGCCGGTCAGACACCAACGTGATGTTGCGGGATGGAGCAGTCTGGTAGCTCGTCGGGCTCATAACCCGAAGGTCATCGGTTCAAATCCGGTTCCCGCTACCAACCTCTGATGCGTCAGAGTTGGAGCAAAGGCAGTACCCAGTGTTGCGGGGTGGAGCAGTCTGGTAGCTCGTCGGGCTCATAACCCGAAGGTCATCGGTTCAAATCCGGTCCCCGCTACCAAGAATTCGAAAGGCCTGATGCCATGCATCAGGCCTTTTTCGTATGCGTGAAATTCCTGTGCGAGGATATCGCTGAGGCCAGCGCCCGGACCTCGCCTGTCCCTTTCTCAACGCCCATCGCCTTCACACTCATCAC
The DNA here is from genome assembly GCF_030264805.1 of Cobetia sp. LC6. Lineage (NCBI taxonomy): Bacteria > Pseudomonadati > Pseudomonadota > Gammaproteobacteria > Oceanospirillales > Halomonadaceae > Cobetia > Cobetia sp. LC6. The sequence continues at coordinate 30,688 of NZ_JASSPL010000019.1, forward strand.
GTAAGCCCCAAGGGAGTGCCGCATGCGCCACTGGCTGGTCAAGACCGAACCCGATGCCTTCTCGCTGGATGACCTGCGCCGCGAATCACCGGCGCTCTGGGATGGCGTTCGCAACTATCAGGCGCGCAACTTCCTGCGCGAGATGCAGCTCGGTGATGTCGTGCTCATCCAGCACTCCAGCTGCAAGGTACCTGCAGTGGTCGGGCTTGCCATCGTCAGCGAACTCGCCCTGCCCGACCCGACGGCCAGTGACCCCGAGCACAAGGGCTTCGACCCACGTCAGGTGGCGGATATCGATGCCGGCAAGCCTCCGCGCTGGGTCGCCCCGCGCCTGAGCTACCTTCGCCCGCTGCGCAACTCCCTGCCCATCGCGCGCCTGAAGGCCCGGCCCGAGCTGGCAGATAGCCACCTGGTGCGCCGCGCACGCCTGTCCGTGATGCCGCTCAGCGAGAGCGAAGCCGCCTGCATCACCAGCCTGGCCGGCGACACCCTGCTGCCGTGAACCGACGCGCCCGAGGCGATCGCGCGAGGAAGTGTCCGGCAGCGCCTTGAACTCCACTGCGACGGGCCGCATCATCAGGCCAACCGGCTCGCGCGCGAGCCTTGAATCGCAGACAGAATTTCGGGGCATGCACCATGATCATCGATCCCAATACCGGCCAGCCACTGACCGGCAATGACACCACCGCCACCCAGCCACAAGGGGTAGTCGGCGGCGGTGCCGCCAGTGCACCGCGCCAGGCAGAAGACGCCAATACCTACATCATCGATGTGGACATGAGCAATCTTCAGCAGGTGCTGGAAGCCTCACAGCAAGTGCCGGTACTGCTGGATTGCTGGTCGCCGCAGAGCGAGCACTGCCTCGTTTTGACGCCGATCCTCGAGAAGCTGGCGCGTGAATATGCGGGCGGCTTCATCCTTGCCAAGCTGAACGCCGAGGAGCAACAGGACATCGCCGCCCAGCTGGGTGTGCGTTCAGTGCCGGATGTCAAGCTGGTCATCCAGGGCGGCCTGGCAGGTAACTTCACCGGCGCACGTCCGGAAGCCGAGATTCGCCAGTTCCTCGAGCAGCACAAGGTCCAGCCGGCGGCCGGGGCAGGCCCCAGCCTCGCGGAGCAGGCGGCCACTGCACTGGAAAACGGCGACCTCGTCACCGCCAAGACGCTGTATCAACAGCTGGCGCAGGAATCTCCCGAGACACCGGAATACCGCATCCATCTCGCCTCGGTGCTGGTTGCCGAGGGCAATGGTGAAGAGGCCCGCCAACTGCTGGACTCCCTCAAGCCGGAAGACCGTGATGGCGCCCAGGCGCGTGGCGTACGTGCGCGCATCGACTTCATCGCCGAGGCGCCGTCTCCCGAAGAGGTGCAGGCCATGATCGAGCGGGACGACAGTGAAGCCCGCTACCAACGCGCCATGCGCGATCTGGCGGATGGCCACTACGAGCTGGCTCTGGATACCCTGATCAGCCTGGTGAAGACCGACCGCCAGTACGGCGATGATCTGGCACGCAAGACGCTGCTGCGCGTCTTCGACGCCCTTGGGGCGACCCATGAGCTGACCGTGCGCTTCCGTCGCCAACTGTTCGCCCTGATGTACTGATCGTGCTGGTGCGCTGATCGTAGCAATGAGTTGAACACGACACGCAGACGACAAGGCCCCGCCTCCGGTCAAGGAAGCGGGGCCTTGTCATTGATGGTCAGCCGTCGCGCCGACTCAAGGACTAACGACGACGGCTCCAGCCCTTGAGAAGCGAGGGACGGGCACGCGATTCGCGCACGCTGGGCGGAAAGTCCACCTCAAGCTCATGGCCCGCGGACATCACGGCGCCTGACGCAGGCGGGGCAGCAGATGACGCCGCGGGAGCACGGCAGCGGGAAGATGGCGGCGACGAACGCGCCAGGCGCAGGCTTCCGCCCTGACAACACCATTCACGACAGGCCGTCGCGCCTGCATCCCTGCTTGCTGGCCGCCCCTGTCGCGGCGTCTCTGCCACCTCATGTCTCATCGTCGCATCTCCTGATGACAAGCCCCTCCCGATGAGCGGCCTAGCTTCAGAGTTGACGATAATGATTCTCAATTCAAGTTTGCAATGAGCGATAGCTGCCAACGAAACGCCGTGGGCTGACCCAGATCAACTCCGGCTCTGTCGACTACCCTTCTTGGCCGCTTCGCTCGCCCCCTCGATCCCTTCGCCAACCTCAGCCTTTCTGCAGGCGCTCATCCATCTGCTGCAGCGCCTTCTCCAGCTGCACACTCGTGGTGCCGTAGTTCAAGCGCACGAAGCCCGGCCAGCCGAAGTCGGCGCCATCCGACAGCGCGACATCGCATTCCTCGAGCAGCGTCTGCTGCGGAGACTCCCCGAGCCCTGCCTTGCGCATATCCAACCAGGCCAGATAGGTGGCTTGCGGGCGCGACATGCTGACGCCGTCCCAGCGTGCCACATGGCTTTCCAGCAGATCGAGATTGTCACGCAGCACGCTCAGCAACTCCTGACGCCACGGCTCACCCTCGCGCCACGCCGCCTCGGTCGCGGCCATGCCCAGCACATTGGTATCGGGCATCAAGCCATTGGCGGCGCCCGTGAAGCGTGCACGCAGCCTGGGGTCGGTGATCACCGCGCAGGCGAACGTCAGCCCAGCGGTGTTGAAGGTCTTGGAGGGCGCCCACAGGGTCACGCAGCGCGCCGCCAGTCGTTCGTTCAGGCTGGCCAGCGGGATATGGCGGGCCGTCGGGTCCACCACCAGATCGGCATGCAGCTCATCGGAGACCACCAGCAGATCGTGACGCTCGACCAGCTCCGCCAGCGCCTCGAGCTCTTCCTCGCGCCAGACGCGGCCGGTAGGATTGTGCGGGTGGCACCATAGCAGCAGCTCGGTCTCGGGCGTGATGGCCGCTTCCAGGGCCTCCAGGTCCAGGCGCCAGGGGCCGCCTTGCGTCTCGGGCTCTGCCAGCGGCGCCATCTGCGCCAGTCGCCCGGTCTTCTGGGCCACCTTGAGGAAGGGCGGGTAGATCGGGGTCGTCGTGACCACGCCCGCGCCGGGAGAGGTCAATGCCAGACTGGCCAGGTGCAAGGCCGGCACCACGCCCGGCAGCCAGACGATGGCGTCACGCGGCACCTCCCAGCCATAATGCTCGCGACTCCAGTCACACAGGCTGTCATCGAGGCTCTCCGACGGCTTGGCATAGCCGTAGACCGGGTGCGCCACTCGCTCGGCCAGCGCTCGTGTCACGGCGGGCGGGGCGCTGAAGTCCATGTCGGCAATCCAGAGGGGCATGACGTCCGAGGCGTAGCGATCCCACTTCTGGGAAGGGTACTGGCGTCGATCGAGCGGGGTGATGAAATCGAATGGCAAGATGGAGTCTCCCTGTGGCGGGCAAATTTGGCAGGCAACGCGAGCAGTGCGCTCGACTCACACCGCCTTCTGGCGGCGAGAAGAATACCTGTGGACCAACTACAGCATAAGGCTTTGTGCATGTCTGAAGACACCTTTTACCCACAGGCCCAGCGCGGGCTGCCCGGTCTGTTGCGCGCCTGGCTGACCCATGGCCGTGGCGACAGCGAGCGCCTCGCCGTGCTGCTGGCTGATACCGCGCGCGTCGCAAGTCTTGGCCAGCCCACCAGCAATCCCGATGGCGAGACACTGGAACAGTGGGCCGTCGAGGGAGGTGCGCCGCTGTGGGCGCCCAAGGCAGCGCTGTTCCTGTTGATGCAGATGCCGGCACGCCCGGTGCCGCAGGGGCCGGATGATGCCTGCGCCTGGGCCTACTGCTGGTTGCGCATGCGCGAACACGACAGTCCCGCGGCCGCCCTGATGGCGCTGCCGCAACACCTGCGTCAGCCGCTGGCCTGGCCCATCGAAGCCGCCTGGCAAGACCTGACGCATCAGCGGCTGATCTAGCCGCGCCGATTGTCGAGCGCCCGCAGCGCTGTTGGTGAGCAGCGCTGCGTTTTTCTCCGTTTTCCTCTCCTTCCTCACCTCTCTCCTCGACCTACCCTCCTCTGCTTACCCGCTCTTGTCCGCTCTATTCTCTTGTCCGCTCTGCTCTATCTCTGTCCGCACCCTCCTTGCCGCTACTTCTTCTTGTGGCTCCCTCTCCTTGCCCCTGCGTCACTCCCGGACCACATCCTCTTCGCTCCCGCTCCCCCTGCCACTGAAAGCGATCTTGATGGGGGGCCTGCTGGCGCCCGATAGGACAGCCCGTCCCGCTCTCGGCATTGCTGACAGCCATGGGTAACAGTTTTCTCAGCGAATATTGTCACCACCGGCTAATGGCGTAGCGGAAACCTGAGCCTCGTCAACGCGTAACTGACGCCATTTCGTTTAATCATCGTTTTGTGAAGCGATACACCCGCAGGGATTTCTTGTGTGAGCGAGGAGTAAAGTTCTTTCAACCGCAACGAAACGGTAATTCAACAAGAATCCGCTGGCGCGACACGACGACCAGCAAGCTTCAGGAGAAGCTCCATGACTACCTCCCTGATTGTCGGACTGGATGGAACCCCGGGCGGCGACAGTGCCATTGCCTATGCCAAGCGCGTCGCCTCTCTGGTGGGCGCGGAAACCAGGATCATTCTCTGCTACGTGGTCGAATGGTCACCCTACAGCTTCAACACGCCGGAGGAGAACGCCCAGCGTGCCAGCCGCCGCGAGAACGAGATCAAGCTGGCCCACGAACGTGTACTGACGCCCGCCATCAGCGAGCTGGAAAAGGAGGGCTATCAGGTCGAGGGGCGTGTCCGCCACGGCGATGCCGCCGAGATTCTCAGCCTGCTGGCGCGTGAGGTGAATGCCGAGCAGATCATCGTCGGCCGCAAGGGGGAAAGCGTCCGCTCACGCATCTTCGGCAGCGTCACTGCCCATCTGATTCAAGAGGCCTCGGTGCCCGTCACCATCGTTCCCTGAGACAGGCGCCTCCCGCACCAGCCGCCTGCAGAGATTTGCACCAGACAATAACGACAATTCGCTTTTCGAGGTTACCTCTCATGAGTCGATTCCGCTCCCTGGCCCCCTGGGCTGCCGCCATGGCAGCCCTCATGGCCGCAAGCTCTGCCCGTGCCGAAGGCATGGACCAGGCCATCAGTGACATCGTCGGACCGATCGTCAACCCGATCGTCTCGACCATCTTCTATTCAGTGCCGGTGGCCGGCACCCAGTTCCCGCTGATCGTCGGCTGGCTGATCATCGCTGCCGTCATCTTCACGCTCTATTTCGGCTTCGTGCAGTTCCGCCTATTCGGCCATGCCATCCGCCTGGTCAAGGGCGACTACACCGACCCGAAGGATGAAGGCGAGGTATCCCACTTCCAGGCACTGGCCACGGCGCTGTCCGGCACGGTCGGCCTGGGCAACATCGCCGGTGTCGCGGTCGCCGTCTCGCTGGGCGGCCCGGGCGCGACCTTCTGGATGATTCTGGCCGGTCTGCTCGGCATGGCCTCCAAGTTCTGTGAATGTACGCTTGGCGTGAAGTACCGCAACGTCAACGCGGATGGTTCCATCTCCGGCGGCCCGATGTACTACCTGTCCAAGGGTTTCGCGGAAAACGGCAAGGCGGGGCTGGGCAAGATTCTGGCAATCTTCTTCGCCATCTGCGCCATCGGTGGTTCCATCGGCGGCGGCAACATGTTCCAGGCCAACCAGTCCTATCAGCAGGCCGTCAACGTCACCGGCGGTGATGCCAGCTTCCTGGTCGGCTACGGCTGGCTGTTCGGTCTGGTGATGGCTGCCATCGTCGGCATGGTCATCATCGGCGGCATCAAGTCCATCGCGCGTGTCACCGAGAAACTGGTGCCGATGATGGCTGTCATCTACGTGATCGCGGCACTCATCATCCTCGGCTTCAACTTCAGTGCGATTCCGGCCGCCTTCGGCGCCATCATCGAAGGTGCCTTCGCACCGGTCGCGGTCGGCGGCGGTATCGTCGGCGTGCTGATCCAGGGCTTCAAGCGTGCTGCCTTCTCCAATGAAGCCGGTATCGGCTCCGCGGCCATCGCCCACTCTGCCGTCAAGACTTCCCAGCCGGCGACCGAAGGGATCGTCGCCCTGCTCGAGCCGTTCATCGATACCGTCGTCATCTGCACCATGACTGCGCTGGTCATCGTCATCACCGGCGCCTACCAGGTCGAAGGCCTCGGCGGCGTCCAGCTGACGTCCTACGCCTTCGAGACCGCCTTCCCGTGGTTCCCGTATGTGCTGGCCCTGGCAGTGTTGATGTTCGCCTTCTCCACCATGCTGTCTTGGTCCTACTACGGCCTGAAGGCCTGGACCTACCTGTTCGGCGAGAGCAAGGGCTCCGAGATCGTCTACAAGCTGATCTTCCTCGCCTTCGTGGTCATCGGTGCCTCCATGAGCCTCGGCCCGGTCATCGACTTCTCCGACGCCATGATCTTCGCCATGTCCATCGCCAACATCATCGGCCTCTACTATCTGATGCCGGTCGTGAAGCGTGAGCTGGCCCAGTACATCGCCAAGTTGAAGTCCGGCGAGATTGCACCGGTGGACAAGAAAGCCAAGCGCCAGAACGCGTGATCCCCATCACGCCCAGGCAGGCCTGACACACCGTCAGCCGCCGCATCACCCCAGGCCCCTGCCCATCGGCAGGGGCTTTTTCGTTGTCGATCATGCAATTCCGTGCATTGGATGGCTGAAACCACCCAAGTCGGATTGCCGCAACGCAGCGCAATGGGTAGGGTGTGGCGCTCACTGGCCACACTGGCCGGAACCCGTATCAACGAGGACGTCTCATGCTCGCTTCCATGCATGCCATGGTGCTGCGCAATCCCGGCCCGGATGCCGACTTCGTGGCGACCGAATGCCCGCTGCCCACTCCCGGCCCCGGCCAGGTGCGCATTCGTGTCGCTGCCTCCAGCGTCAATCCACTGGATCTCAAGCTGGCCAGCGGTCAGGTGCCTCTCCTGCCGCCAGCGCCCTGCGTGCTGCACGGCGACGTGGCCGGTGTGATCGATGCCGTCGGCGATGACGTGCTGGCCTTCTCGCCCGGCGACGAGGTGCTCGGCTTTGCCGGCGGTGTCGCCGCTCATCCGGGTGCGCTGGCGGAATACATGCTCGCCGATGAACGCCTGATCACCCGCAAGCCGCGCCGCCTGAGCTTCATGGAAGCCGCCGCGTTGCCGGCAGTGTTCATCACCGCCTGGCAGGCACTGGTGGAGCGTGGCCGGCTGGAAGCGGGACAACGCGTGCTGATCCACGGCGGCGCCGGTGGCGTCGGCCATGTGGCATTGCAGATCGCCCGTTGCATCGGCGCGGAAGTCGCGACCACGGTGTCCAGCGATGACAAGGCCCGGGCAGCACGCGACTGCGGCGCGGACCACGTCATCCGCTACCGCGAGGAAGCCGTGGCCGATTACGTGGCCCGGTTGACGGGAGGCGAGGGCTTCGACCTGGTCTTCGATTGCGTCGGCGGCGACAACCTGGCCGCCAGCTTCGCCGCCAGCAAGCTGGGCGGGCGCATCGTGACCATCAACGCGCGCACCACGGTGGATCTCTCGCCGCTGCACGCCGGCAGCCGCAGCCTGGAAGTGCTGTCGATCCTGCTGCCGCTGACCGCTGGCATCGGACATGAACAGCAGCGCCAGGCGCTGGGCAAGCTGGTAGAGCTGGTCGAGGAAGGCGAATTCAAGGTGCGCCTCGATGAGCATCAGTTCGACTTCAGCGAGGTCGCCGAGGCTCATCGTCATCAGGCCTCCGGCAAGGCAGTGGGCAAGATCTCGCTGGTGCGTCGTCAGTTCTGGGACGCCGCCCAATGAGCGCAGCACTTCAGGGTGAGCTGGGCCTGCAACTGCTCAAGCTGCTGATCTCGGTGGCGGTGGTGATCGGGCTGTCACTGATCGCGGAGCGCCTCTCGACGCGCATGGCCGGGCTGCTGTCCGGCTACCCGCTGGGTACGGCCATCACGCTGGGCTTCATCGGCGTGGAGATTTCCCCCGAGTTTGCCGGCCAGAGCGCCGTCTATACCCTGGCCGGCTTCTCCTCGACGCTGGCGCTGGGGGTCGGTTACTGGCTATGCGGGCGTGCCCAAGGGCTGCGCGGCGTCATCAACGGCACCCTGGGCGGCCTGCTGGGCTGGCTGATCGCCAGTCTGGCACTGGCGCAGTTCGAGTTCACACGCGTCAGCGGCGTGATCGTGACGCTGATCGCCATCGTGCTGTGCATGCGCCTCTATCGCGGCGTACCGGAAAGCACGGCGCGCAAGTCACCCTTCTCCTGGGTCTCGCTGCTGGCGCGCGCCGGACTGGTCGCCGGCATCGTGTTCGGCATCACCGCGCTGGCCCACCTGCTGCCGCCCTCCTGGGCAGGCCTGGTGGCAGCCTTCCCGGTCACCATGTACCCGCTGCTGGTGATTCTGCATCTCACCCAGGGGCCGGTAGCCGTCGCGACCGTCATCAAGCACTACCCGGCCGGCCTCGGCTCGCTATTGTGCTATGCGCTGGTGGTCTCGCTCAGCTACCCCGGCATGGGGGTCGGCCTGGGCACCCTGCTCGGTTTCATCGTGGCGACGGCGTGGCTGGGCGTGTTCACGCCGTTGCAACGTCGACTAGCCTCACGACGTACAGCCAGCGCCTGAGCTTCCTGATAGGCTGAAATGCCGCATGGATGCCCAGGAGCGACGCATGTACTTCAAGACACTGGAACCGGCCTTCTTCGACACCGATGCCCTCGGGCACATCAACAACACGCGCCTGCCGGCCTGGTTCGAGTGGGCGCGCAATGACCTGTTCCGCGTCTTCGTGCCGGACCTCGATCCGCGCAAGTGGCCGCTGATCATGGCGCGCATCGAGGTCGACTTCCTTGCCGAGCTGCAATACGGCCAGCCGGTGGAGATTCGCACCTGGCTGTCGCGCCTCGGCGGCAGTTCCTTCACCGTGACCCAGGAGGCGTGGCAAAGCGGCGTCTGCGGCGCGCGCGGCCACTGCGTGCTGGTGCAGTTCGATCATCATGCCAAGCAATCCTTGCCCATCGAGGGCGAGCTGCGCGCGACCCTGGTCAGCCATGTGCACGAGCACACCGACAGCGCCGAACTGGATGTCCCGGCCCTGCGCGAGGCCGCCCGGGCTCTCGGGACGCACAGCGCCACCTCCGAGGGGAGCGTGCCGGCATGACACCCGCGCTCAAGCTGCTAAAGGGCAAGCCGCACCGCACACTCGAATATGCCCACGACCCGCGCGCTTCCGCCTACGGGGAAGAGGCCGCCCGCACGCTGGGGCTTGATCCCACCCAGGTCTTCAAGACACTCGTCTGCCAGCTGGAAGGCGGCAATGCACGTCAGCCGCTGGTGGTCGCCGTGGTGCCGGTCAGCGGTACGCTCGACCTCAAGGCACTGGCACGCGCCTGCGGGGCACGCAAGGCGGCGCTGGCAGCGCATGATGCCGCCGAACGTGCCACCGGCTATGTGGTCGGCGGCATCAGTCCGCTGGGGCAGAAGAAGCGCCTGCCACTGTGGGTCGATGACAGCGCCGCGACACAGGCGGAAATCTTCATCAGCGGCGGCCGTCGTGGACTGGAGATAGCGCTCGCCCCCGCGTTACTGTGTGAGCTGGGCAATGGCCAGTTCGCCCCGCTGGCTCGTGACGACTGATGGCCACGGGCGTGGCACACCATGACGAACCCCGCCACCACAGCACCGCGTCAGCGAGGAGGCCCGATGGGCATTCGCTACAGCAAGTGGATCTATCCGGACATGACCGAGCTGCATGCGCAGGTCGAAGCGGCGCTGGAGCAATGGTTCAGTGAGCGCTTCGCCGACTACCCGCACATCAGCTTGCCGGGCCTTGACCCCTACGATTATGATGGCTGGTTCAATCGTCTGGCCCCGGAGCTGATGGCGCGCGGCAGTGACTACTGCGAGCGTGAATGGCATGGCTATGTGCCGAGCCCCCAGCAGCTCAACCAGGCTTTCTTCCGGGCCGTATCCCGGTCCAACAAGTGTGTGCTGGAGCCTGACCGCAAGCATGGTGATCCTGACCAATCATAGTCCCGACGCGCGGGAGCTCGAGATCATCGAGCGCCAGCTCGGGCGCAAGCCGCGCGGCATCCAGGCCGTGGCCGCCACCGATGGCGAGGGCACCCCGCTGGTGCTGCGCATGCATTCGCTGGTGGACGGCAAGCCCTTCCCGACCCTCTATTGGCTGTGCGATGAACGCCTCAAGATCTCACTGTCACGCATCGAGGCCGAAGGCGTCATCAAGGGGCTGGAAGAACGCCTCAAGACCGACGAGGAACTGCTGGCGCGCTACCGTGCCAGCCATGAGGCCTACGTCGCCGAACGCTGGAGCTTCATGAGCGAAGCCGAGCGCAACGCCATCGAGTCCCAGGGCTTCACTGAACTGATGCGTGAACGTGGCGTCGGCGGCATCCGTGACTGGAATCAGGTGCGCTGCCTGCACACCCAGTACGCCCAGCATCTCGCCTACGCCGAGGGCAACGCCATCGGTCACTGGGTCGATGCCCATTACGACGTGCTGTCCGAGCTGCCCTGAGCTCTGGCGACGCTCGCCCCGATGCCGTCGGCTTGAATGCAGAAGACGAAGAAGCCCGCCAATTGGCGGGCTTCTTGCGTCGGGACGAGCGTCAGGTCTACAGCGAGTGCGCGAAGACCAGCGCGATGCACAGCGGGCAGATCAGGCGCACGTACCACGGCCAGATCTTCCAGAACAGGCTGGACTCGATGTCCGGCGCCCCGCTCTGGATCTCCTTGAGCAACGCATGGCGCGACATCGCCCAGCCGACCAGCAGGCACATCACCAGCGCGACCAGCGGCTGGCTGTACTGGGTGGTCAACATGATCACCAGGCCGAACAGTGCCCCGAAGTTGGCGGCGATGGTCAGGCTGATGGCCATGATGGCGGCACCGACGGCCAGAGTGGCGGCACGCCGACCCAGCCAGCCACGCTCGACCACGAAGGATACCGGCACTTCCAGCATCGAGATGGAAGAGGTGATGCCCGCCACGCTCATCAGCGCGAAGAATGCCACCATCAGGACGTCACCTGCGCCGCCCATCTGGCCGAACAGCGCCGGCAGCGTGTCGAACAGCAGAGTATCCGAGCTCTTGAGCAGGCCGTCGGCATCGAAGATCTCGACCCCCAGATGACGCGCGGCATACATGGCCGGAATCACCAGCAGACCGGCGAGGAAGGCGATGCCGACATCGATCAGCGTCACCAGCACGCCCAGACGCGGCAGGTGCTGCTCCGGCCCCAGATAGGAGCCGTAGATCAGCATCGCGCCCACGCCGAGCGACAGCGAGAAGAACGCCTGGCCCATCGCGCTCAGCATCAGGTCGGCATCGAAGATGCGGTCCCACTGCGGCGTCAGGTAGACACTCAGGCCTTCATCGGCACCCGGTAGGGTCAGTACGTAGCCGATCAACCCGACCAGCAGCATCAGCAACAGCGGCATCAGACGCGTGGACCACTTCTCGATCCCGCCGCGCACACCACCGACCACGATCGCCATCGTCAACGCGAGGAAGACTGCCGTCAGCGAGACATTGCGCGTGAAGTCGAAGGTGGTCAGCCAGCTGGCGGCGGAGCTCATGCCCAGCGCCTCGCTGACCGGCGCGGCGGTATAGCCCAGCAGCCAGCCCGCGACGATGGCATAGAAGGCCAGAATCAGGCTGGCGGTCAGCATGCCCGTCCAGCCCGCCAGCGCGCCGAAGCGCTTGGTGATGCCTCGACCGAGACTCATGCTGGTGACGATGTTGGCCTGACCATGGCGGCCGATGACAAGCTCAGCCATCAAGGCCGGCCATGCCAGCAGGAAGGCCAGCACCAGATACATCACCACGAAGGCTCCGCCTCCGTTGTTGGCCGTCTGGGACGGGAAGCCCCACACGTTGCCAAGTCCTACTGCCGAACCAGCGGCGGCCATCAAGAAGCCCAGCCGACTGGCAAAGCGTCCGCGCACCTGCGCCATCTGCCTCTCCTGCCTTGTTGTTCCGCGTCCGTCGAAGACGACGTCGCGATGAGTTGGGGTGCATCCCGGTGCAAGCTCACGGGGCGCCAGCGCCCGCCAGCCGTCGCCTGCGGGGGCGGCAAGGGTAGCAGAGCAGGCCCGCGAATGCAGGCGACAACGCCGAAAGTCAGCACGCGGCCCGCATTGGCCACGGGGCAATGTCGAGTTCCTCATGGGCGTCATAGCGTCGCCGCACAACTCGCGTAGGATAGGAAGGACATGACATCAAGGCACGGCAGCCAGCAGTGAGCGCCGCCGAGAAACATTCAGGAGAGCAACATGCATCGCATCTGTGTCTATCTGGGCTCCCGCGAGGGCGTCTCCCCGCAGCACCGTCAACTGGCCGAGGCTCTGGGCACGGCCATCGCCGAACGCGGCTGGGGACTGGTCTACGGAGGTGCGCGCGCCGGACTGATGGGGGCATTGGCAGATGCCGCGCTGGCAGCAGGCGGTGAGGTGATCGGCGTGATCCCGCAGGTGCTGGTCCGTAACGAGAAGGCGCATACCGGTCTGACGCGCCTGATCGAGGTGGCGGACATGCATGAGCGCAAGGCGCAGATGGCCGCATTGGCAGATGCCTTCGTGACCCTGCCCGGCGGGATTGGCACCCTGGAGGAATTGTTCGAGACCTGGACCTGGCAGTATCTGCGCTTTCACGCCAAGCCGATCGCTGTCCTCGACAGTGACGGCTTCTTCGCGCCCCTGCTCGAGTTTCTGGACCGCACCGTCGAGGCGGGCTTCCTCGATGCGGACACTCGTGCACGCCTGATCAGCGAGCGCGAGATCGCGCCCCTGCTGGAGCGTCTGGCGCCCGAGACGTGAGGCATGAGACGTAAGGCCTGACAGGCTGTCGTGTCACTCCCCATCAAGCGCGTACGCCGCCGCCATGGGGAGTGACGATGCGAGCGGCCGCCTCAGTTCAGCGCGCTCTTTCAGCAGTGCGCCTCAGCTCAGCACCGCCTCGCCAACAACCTCAACGGTATCGTCCGAGGCGGCCTGTTGCTGAACGGGGCTGCCGATATAACGCGCCCGCTTGCTGGCGGTGACCTGCTCGACATCGACCATCACCAGGCCGTCGATGCAGTAACCGAAATCGGCGTCGACACTGAAGTCGAGGAAGCGGGTGCCGCCAGGTTCGGTGACCTCGGCGTACTGCTTGTAGAGCGTCGGCACCGTCACGCCCATCGCATCCAGCTGGGCGCGCAGACGCCGAAAATCCCCCTCAGCGCCCTGACCATCGAACAGACGCTCCGCCTCATGGGCGGCGCTGCCCGGCACACTCTGGGCGACCGGTGCCCGCGCGCGTGCCAGCCCCTCATCATCCCCGTAATAATGACGGTAGTAGCTGACGATCAACGCCCTGGCGGCCTCCGGATAGCTGTTGGAGAGCGTGACCGGGCCGAACAGCCAGCGAATCTCGGGATGACAGCGCAGATAGGCGCCCAGCCCCTGCCACAGGTAATCGAGGCTGCGCCGCCCCCAGTAACGCGGCTGCACGAAGCTGCGCCCCAGCTCCAGACCGTCCTGCATGCGCTCGAACATCTCTGGCGCGAAGCGGAACAGAGTCGGACTGTAGAGTCCCTTCTCGCCATGTGCCGCCATGATCTTGCGTACCTCACCGATGCGGTAGGCGCCGGCGATCTCGAGATCCGCGTCATCCCATAGCACCAGATGCCGGTAGTGGGCGTCATAGCGATCGATATCGCGCCGCTCGCCGGTGCCCTCGCCGACCCGGCGGAAACTGATCTCGCGCAACCGGCCGATCTCGCGCATCACGCTGGAACCGGGGAAGGCGTCGAACAGATAGATCTTCTTGCCATCGCGGGTCTCGCCCAGCAGTTCACAGGGCGTCAGTTCCTCACGCAGCGCCTGGCGCTCCTCCGGATGGCCGATGGCCTTCTCGGTCACGAACAGGCCGCGCTTGCCGCGCCCGATGCGATACAAGTGCTTGCGCAGCAGGCGCGTCTTGGCATTGGTATTGAGGGCATCACTGTCGAGGCGCTCCAGCGGGATCAGCTCGCCAATGCGCAGCTTGAGCTGACGCTCGCGCTGGCGAAACATCTCGTGGGCCAGCAGGGGCGTACCGAAACTGCGGTTGATCGACGACAGCGTATAAAAAAGCGTCGAGTTGCGACCGCTGACGTGGATAGGCAGCACCGGCGCATTGGTCTTGCGCGCGAAATGCAGGAAACCCGACAGCCACTTGCCGTCGCGCGGCCCGGTCGGGCCTGCACGCGAGACCTCGCCGGCCGGAAAGATGATCACGGCCTCTTCATTCATCAGCGCATCGCAGATCTGACCACTGCTCTTGCGATAGCCACGTCGACTGAGGTTGTCCAGTGGCAGCAGCAAGGGTGCCAGCGGCTCGACCTTCATCAGGATGTCGTTGGCGACGATCTTGACGTCGCGGCGCACTTCGCCGACCAGCTTGAGCAACGCGAGTCCATCCAATGACCCCAGCGGATGATTGGCGACGATGACGACACGCCCGTAGGCCGGAATGTTCTCGCGCTCCCGCGAGGACACCGAGTAGCCGAAGGAAAAGTGATCGAGCACGCGGTCAATGAAATCAAAGCCGCGCTGGTCCGAGTTCTCGCCGAGGAAGGCATTGATCTCCCCCTCATGCACCAGGCGTCGCAGCATGGCCAGAGCTGGCCGTCGGATCAGCGGGTGACGTTTGGCAAAGGCAGGATACTTGGCAGCGATGACGCGGGCAGTATCGATCATGCTCTCTCCTTGGCCGCACGGAGTGCGGAGCGCGATGTCTGGATCATGGGGCTTGATATCACGTCAGGTTCGCGCCACTTCATGACAGATGCGTCACAGTCCCCGTACAGTGAGATGACAGTCGCCCACGTGGACCGCGGCCGATGCGCCTCGGCACAGAGATCATCCGCGTACGAACAGGCAGCGCGACTGCCACGCCAAGGAGAGAGCGAATGTTTGCGATAGCCGTCGAGAATGAATCACTGGTCTGGCAGGAAACCGAGGCCCCGCACGGGATTGCCTCGGATGAGGTGCGTATCGAAGTAGCCTGGGCCGGCGTCAATCGCGCCGATCTGATGCAGCGTGCCGGCCAATATCCGCCCCCCGAAGGCGCCAGTCAGATTCTGGGACTGGAAGTCAGCGGCACCATTCGTGAGGTTGGCCGCCACGTCGAGCGCTTCAAGGTCGGTGATCCGGTCTGTGCGCTGCTGTCCGGTGGCGGCTATGCCGAGGAGGTGGTCGTCAATGCCCTGCAGGTGTTGCCAGTGCCGGAGGGCTATAGCCTGAGAGACGCCGCCGCCCTGCCGGAGATGTTCGCCACCGCCTGGCTGAACCTGTTCATCGAGGGCAATCTCAAGCACAAGGAGCGCGTACTGCTGCACGCAGGTGCCAGCGGTATCGGTACTACCGCCATCCAGCTTTGCGGGCTGTTCGGGCATCCGTGCTTCGTGACCGTCGGCAGCCAGGAGAAGCTGGAGACCTGCCTGCGCCTCGGCGCGGATGCCGGCTGGAACCGCCACGATGGCAGCTTCGTCGAGGCCGTGAACGACTGGGGCGGTGCCGACATGATTCTCGACCCGGTAGGCGGCGGTTATCTGGCCGACAATCAGCAGGTGCTGAAGCAGGACGGCCGCATGGTGTTGATCGGCCTGATGGGCGGGCGCATGGATGAGCTGGATCTGGGCCGCATGCTGATGAAGCGTCAGCGCCTGATCGGCTCGACCCTGCGTTCGCGCTCTCCCGATGGCAAGGGCATGGTGCTGGATGCGCTCTACGTGCATGTGTGGCCACGCCTGGCGCGGGGTGAGCTGCGCCCGCATATCGACAAGAGCTGGCCGATCCAGGAAGCCGATGCCGCGCATGCCTATGTGCAGGACAACGCCAGCACCGGCAAGGTGCTGCTGGCGGTGACAGGCGCCTGAGCCTCATCATGGCGCTGATGACATCCGCAGCATGAAAAAACGGCAGTATAAAAAAGCGGCAACCCGTTGGGCTGCCGCTTTTTTGGCTTTATTGGCACGATCTCGTGCTTGCAGCTCCGCCTGACAACTTCTGACCTGACAACACCCGGCTTGACTGCAGTGTCGCTAATGCCGCCAGGCGTAGACCCCGAGGCGCCTCGCGCAGGCTTATTCGCTGCGCCCGATCGACTGGGCCTTCTGCCAGGTAAGTTGCAACAGGCGGGCGTCGTCTCCGGCGCGATGGCGCTGGATGCCACCCTCGGCGATCACCGCTTCCTTGAGCTCCGCCCAGCAATTCAGCTGCTCCTCATCGAGCAGCCGTCTGAGCGCCTCGAGACGGAAGCGCGGCAACATGCCGGCATGATAGAACAACAGCGAGAGCCAGGTATTGTCGTAGCCCCAGCTGTCGCTGTAGGCGATTCCGGCCTCACCCAGCTCATCATTGACCCACTGCGCCACCTCGCGCACTGGCCGCCCTTCGCGTGCCAGCCGTGCCCGTGAGATGCCGTGCAACAGCTCCGCCTTGGGGTCCCAATGCACCCACTCATCAAGAGGCTGTATCAGGAAGGCGCAACTGCTGCCGTCGGCACGCGCCAGCCCGATCTCGATCGGATAGCTACCACGGCCAAAGCCGGAGGCTTCAATATCGAGCAGAATAGGCAGCGTCACACGAATCTCCCAAGGTATCTCAGGCAGACAGGGCCCGGGCGAGAAGAGGTTGAATGTCCTCAGGTTACGGGAATTGCCCCCTGCTTGGCGAGTCCTGAACACGACGCTGTCAACGCAGACATCAGGTCGATCTGCTCCATCACGCAGGCATAACGTTCAAGAGACGCGCCCGGGAAGGCCAGAGACGACAACGCCCTCACGAAGAGGGCGTTGTCAGTGGCAGCGAGGGCAGTACAGCAGCTGGTGCATCCGATCAGTACATCAGCTCAGTGCAGGTCTGCCTCACCACCCGTGCGGGCGTGGGCTTCCCACTGCTCGGCCTTGTGCGGGCAGACCGCCAGGCCAAGGGAACCTTCACGATAGGCTCGCGCCAGGCGCTGGGCCGCGAGAGCATGGCGGCACTCGGCCGCACGCGCGTACCAGGTCACGGCCTTGGCCGGATCGCTCTGATACTGGGCACAGCCATACTCATAGATACGCGCCGCCTGATACTGGGCATGCACGTCACCGGCCTGCGCGGCCTTGATGACGAAACGCGCGCCCTTGGCCTTTTCCTGAGCGGAGTTGCCGCGCTGGAACAGCATGTGCCCGTACAATGACAACGCACCGGTGTGACCGGCGTTGGCGCAGTGATTGAACAGACGCATGGTCAGACGATGCTTCTGCTGAGAGCCGGACAGCCAGGAGGCGTGGAACAGACGCTCCGCCAGGCGGTATTTCAGTCCAGTCATCAGGGTTGGGGCCTGCGGCATGACGAGTAACCTTGATACAGAATAAGAGGGGTGACGCCGTGTCCTGGCCCGATCCTGAGCCCGCGACGCTATTCTCCTTGCCAACACTGTCAGTTTGCCCTTGCGGGCGGCCTAGAAAGACTGCTCCCCTGACAGCGGGGCGCCAAGCATACTCGCGCAATCGGGGGGACTCAAGCCCGCCTTGTGGGTTTTTGTTACGCTGCTAATATGTGCGCCATCCTTGGGATAAAGTACGCGCGCGAACCACGCGCCACGCGCGTGCTGGAAGCACTCGTCCTGCCCGCTACATTGACACCTACCCGATAGGGGAATCCTGCATGCAACGTAGAGCTCTTGGCCGTACTGGCATCGACGTCAGTCTGCTATGCCTTGGCACCATGACCTTCGGCGAGCAGAACAGCAAAGCCGATGCCCACCAGCAGCTGGACCGCGCGCTCGACGCTGGCATCGACTTCATCGATACCGCCGAGATGTACCCGGTGCCCCCGAATGGCGAGACCCAGGGCCGTACCGAGGAATACATCGGCAGCTGGCTGGCGGCACGCGGCAATCGTGATCAGGTCAAGATCGCCACCAAGGTCACCGGCCCGGGCATGGATTACCTGCGCGGTGGTTCACGCCTGACGCGTGAGCAGATCATCGCCGCCTGTGACGACAACCTGCGTCGTCTGGGCACCGATTACATCGATCTCTATCAGCTGCATTGGCCGGACCGCAAGACCAACTTCTTCGGCAAGCTGGGCTACCAGCCGACCGAAGATGAAGACATGACGCCGCTGGAGGAAAGCCTGTCAGCCCTCGGCGAGCTGGTCACCGCCGGCAAGATCCGCGCCGTGGGCCTGTCCAACGAGACGCCGTGGGGCGTGATGCAGTGCCTGAACCTGGCCGAGCGTCTGAATCTGCCGCGCGTGGCCAGCGTCCAGAACCCGTACAACCTGGTCAACCGCAGCTTCGAAGTGGGCCTGGCCGAGTTTGCGCACCGTGAAGATGTCGGCCTGCTGGCCTACTCGCCGCTGGCCTTCGGCACCCTGTCCGGCAAGTATCTGGACGGTGCCCGTCCACAAGGCGCTCGCCTGACGCTGTTCGAGCGTTTCCAGCGCTACAACGCCGAGCCGGCTCAGCACGTCATCGCCTGCTACGTGGACATCGCCCGCCGTCACGGCCTGAATCCGGCCCAGATGGCCCTTGCCTTCGTCAACACTCGTCCGTTCCTGACCAGCAACATCATCGGTGCCACGACGATGACCCAGCTGGAAAGCAACATCAAAAGCCTCGAGGTGGAGCTGAGCGAAGAAGTGCTGGCCGAGATCGAGATGATCCACAACACCGCGCCCAACCCGTGTCCCTGAATCACCTCTGACCCGTAGCGGATACACACCCCCCGACAGGCCGGCCATCATGACCGGCCTGCTCGTGACCAAGGACCCCTCATGAATCTCGCTGAATTGAGCATGATCCTCATGGCTGTCGCCGCCGGTGCCATGATGCCGATTCAAGCTGGCGTCAACTCCACACTGGCCCTGCAGACTCACAGCTCGCTCATGGCTGCCATGGTCAGCTTCGTGGTCGGCTCGATCGCGCTCGTCGTCATCGTGCTGGCCATGCGCCTGCCCATGCCGGGCGTCGGCGCCCTCAAGGCGGCCCCCTGGTGGAGCTGGACCGGCGGTCTGTTGGGTGCCTTCTTCGTCGCGGCCAGCGTGATACTGGTCCCCAAGCTGGGCGCTGCCACCATGATGGCCACCTTCCTGGCGGGGCAGCTGACGGCCTCGGTAGTGCTGGACCACTTCGGCTGGGCGACCTTCCCGCAGCATGATCTTTCGCTGGGGCGCGTGGCAGGCGTCCTGCTGCTGTTCGCGGGGGTCTTCCTGATCCGCCGCTATTGATGCCTCTGGCGTCACGCAGTGCAATCTATGGCCCCGATAGTCCTGACGGACTCGGGGCCATCTTGTCTGCCTGATATACTGAGACCTTTCCCTGCCTGGAGGTCTACATGCTGAGTGTGATTTCGCCCGCCAAATCGCTGGATTTCGACAGCGCCCCCGTGACCTCCCGTCATAGCCAACCCGATTTTCTCGAGCAGGCTCAACCACTGATCGACATCCTGCGCGAGCAGTCGCCGCAGGACATCGCAAGCCTGATGAAGCTCTCCGACAAGCTGGCCGGCCTCAATGCCGCTCGCTTCCAGGAATGGCAGCCGCCCTTCACGCCGGAGAATGCCAAGCAGGCAGTACTGGCCTTCCAGGGGGATGTCTATCAGGGCATGGCGGCAGAGACGTTCAGCGAGGAAGACTTCGAACGCGCACAACACAAGCTGCGCATTCTCTCCGGCCTCTATGGACTGCTGCGCCCGCTGGATCTTATCCAGCCATACCGCCTCGAGATGGGGACGCGTCTGAGCAATCCAGCCGGCAAGGATCTGTATGCCTACTGGCGCAAGACACTGACACCGGCACTGGAACAGGCCGTCGAAGAGAGTGGCACACCGATACTGGTCAACCTGGCCTCCAATGAATACTTCAAGGCCATCGATGCCAAGGCGTTCCGCCATCGCATCGTGACGCCGGTCTTCAAGGACGAGAAGAATGGCCAGTCCAAGATCATCAGCTTCTACGCCAAGCGTGCACGCGGCCTGATGAGCGCCTGGATGCTCAAGCACGATATCGAGACAGCCGAAGACCTCAAGGACTTCGACGTAGCCGGTTACCGCTTCTCCAATGCCGCCTCCGAGGTCGATACGCTGGTCTTCACGCGCAGTGAGGCCGACGCGGCACGCGCCTGATACGTGATGGCAGGCACTTCACGCCTCACCCCCCCAGCCCCGGGAAAGTCAGGTGTTCCGCGGCGCGCGGTTTGAAGTAACGGCGATGAATATCGCCGAACAGGACGTGGTCTGCACACCCAAGCCATTCATACGCCACCATCTCGGCACTGACGATACTGGCGCCCGCGGCCTCGCAGCGGGCCACTCCCAGCGCCGCCTCCCGCGGGCGGCGACTGGCGATCCCATCGGCGACCAACGCCACTCGATAGCCTGCGCCGCATAGGGACAGCACGGTCTGCATCACACAGACATGCGCCTCGGCACCACACACCACCAACTGGTCACAGCCACTCTGCTCCAATGCCTTGCAAAAGTCCTGCGCATCCAGCGCACTGAAACTGCGCTTGGTGAAGCAGCGTGTGCGTTCGCTCAACAGGTGCGCCATCGGGGCACTTGCGCCTAGCTTGTCGGGGCAATGCTCGGTCAGCCAGACGGGAATTTCCAGCGCCTGGGCGATTCCGCCCAGCCAGATGGCACTGTTGATGGCTTCGGTTCCGCCATTCAGAACCGGCATCAGGCGAGCCTGGAAATCGATCAGCAACAACAATGATCGCCTCGCCATCAGATGTTGAGACTTTTCGTCGTCCATTGGTCCTCCCACGACGATTCTAAGGCTAGAATGGAGCTTCCACTTACACGCTAGCGCATCCAAGGAGATCCCACATGCGCCATCTGTTCATCATGCTGATGGTCGGCTTGCTCGGCTTCGGTCTGAGCGTCGAACACGCAGAGGCCAAGCGCCTCGGCGGCGGCAAGAGTTTCGGTAGCTACTCACGCTCCGCTGACAGCGGAAAATCCTCCAGCTCACTGTTCGGCAGCAACAAGGCCACCAACAGCAGCACTGCAGCGAAGTCCAAGCCCTCCAGCGGCTTGTCCAAGTTTGCCGGGCCTATGGCAGGCCTGCTGGCAGGCGGTTTGCTGGCATCGCTGTTCTTCGGCGGCGCCTTCGATGGTCTGCGCATGACAGACTTCCTGATCATCGCGGTGATCGCCTTCATTGCCTTCAAGTTCCTCAGCGCGCGCAAGAAGGCCGCCATGGCGAGCGGCGGGCCGGCAGGTAGCGGTGGTGGTACCTCTACACGCCACGATGACCAGCCCCGCAATGTGCAGGCGCGTGAAGCGCATCAACCGCAAGGCGAGTCGCTGGCTCCTGCCGGTGGTATCGGGGCAGGCCTGACAGGCGGCGCCCCGATCAGCGAACCGGCCTGGTTCGACAAGGAGCAGTTCCTCGGCGGTGCTAAGGAACACTTCATGACCCTGCAGCGCGCCTGGGACAACAATGACCTGCCGCGCATTCAGGAGTACGTCACGCCAGAGCTCTACAATCTGCTGCGTGAAGAGCGCGCTCAGCAACCGGCCAACAACCGTACCGAGATCGTGCGTCTGTTTGCTGAACTGGGCAGCGTGCAGGAGATTGGCAAGCAGGCGGAAGCAACGGTCCTGTTCCACGGCGTGCTGGATGAAAATGGCGAGCAGAACGAGTTCAACGAGACTTGGCACCTGGTCCGTGAGCTGCGCGATGGCGCCGACTGGCACATCCAGGGCATCGAGCAGAACAGCTAAGACGCTCCTCTCACTGACATGACCTTCATTCCGTGAGGGCCACATCAGATGCCAAGGCGGCCGGATGATCACTCATCCGGCCGCTTTTTTTGTGTCTCGCTGCAGAAGATCACCGGAGGCTTCGCAACAGTTCGCCGAAGACCACAAAGGCACCGCCCCGAATGGCAGGCATAAAAAAACCGGCCACTGGGGAAGTGACCGGCGGATAGGCTGCTCGACTGCAAGGCAGGAGCGCCAGATCGCAAAAAGTCTGCTGATGGGATAGCACAGACAAGTTTCTAAGCAAGGGAACGTCGAAACTCACATACTCAGAGTCGCCAATAGCGCTTTAGTTCAGCCTGATCGCATAAAACATGCGCAACACTGAGGTGCAGAACCCGCGACGCCTGATCAGCTCCCACCATCAGCCAGCTGTACCCAGGATTCCAGCAAGAGTTGCCTGCCCCTGGAAACTCTTCATGCTCGACAAGCCCTTGTGGGTAATTCAGGTGCCACTCCCATGTTCCGGTTGTCCACAGGCGGATCCCTGCGCGCTTCCCTTCATCAGCAGGACTGGTTGCGCTTCTACGCTCTGTCACATACTGAACCGCCCCTGCAGCAAGGCGGCAGGGTCGGTGTGGGACAAGTACCTGAGAAGCTTTTCATGACTGCCCCTGGTACGGGCTTCTCATGAGGTGGCCATCCATGGGCTTCCTGCGCGCCACTTTTCCTGAGCACAAAGAGAACCGCCCCTGCAGCAAGGCTACAGGGGCGGTTCAGTATAAGTGCCTGACGATGACCTACTC